>CAZIUT010000034.1:0-13260 GCA_964542545.1 uncultured Dysgonomonadaceae bacterium
ATAAAATAGCTGTTAAATAGACACAAAGCAGGATAGGAAAAACACTAGATAAGAGTTGAATCCCACGATACTGGATTAGAAAAATAGGTCGTAAAAGTTAAATCCTATGATGTGGGATTAGAAGAATATGAGATAAAAGTTTGATTCCACCATGCAAGATTGGAAGAATAGGTCATGAAAATTGAATCTTACGATACAGGATTGAAAGAATATGAGATAAAAGTCAAAACCCGTCGCAGTGAATTTGAGATCAACCTCATGTTTTTTTGAAATGTAAACAAAGTATTACACAATCTCGCTTACAAGTAATAGAGCATCAAACAATTAAAATTTAACCTAGTCTTTACTCTCAAAACTATCATTAATATCATTTATAACTAAGCTAGCCAACATAAATCCATAAATACCAGTTATGTGCAACATAGCTCCATTGGTGTGTGGCTTGTATGGAGCAATAATTCCATTAACCTCTCTTTCCTCAATCTCATAGTTATCACCTTTGTTTTGCAGCATCTCTTCGCTGTATATGCACTGTATCTCCTTAGAGGGCTTTTCTGTCTTTCTAAATCTTTGGCGCAGTGCAGCAGCCAACTTACAACCCTTTACTTTCCAAAATTCGGTAATGCGAATACGTGTAGGATCCATTTTAAGCCCTGCTCCCATTGATGCAAACACTTTTGCATCTGTTTTGCAAGCCTCCAATAATAAGTGCGCTTTGTGCGTTAATGTATCAATTGCATCTATTATATAATCATAGCTATTCAGATTAAATGAAGCTGAAGTTTCTTCTGTGTAAATTTGAGCAATAGCTTCAATTTGAGCTTCTGGATTTATTTCTAGTAGCCTTTCTTTTAAAACCTCCACTTTTAATTCTCCAATCGTGTTTTGAGTAGCAGGTAGCTGTCTATTGATATTAGAGGCGTTCACACAGTCTGGATCAACCATAGTAAGATGCTTTATACCACTTCTCACCAAAGCTTCGGCACACCAACTACCAACGCCTCCCACACCAAACAAAATTACCCTCTTAGAAGCAATTTGCTCTAAAGCTTCTCTGCCAAGAAGCAATTCAACACGTGTAAAGGAATTAATAACAGGGCTTTTATTATCTTTGATTTTGTTGTTTTCCTGCATCTATATTTTCTGTTTTATAAAGTTTGTATAAGTCTAAATAAGCTTAAGAGGTCAATTTCATATGATTGTGCTTAGCAATCAAAACAATGCAAATGTACGAAAAGCAAAAGAATTTCACACTTAGTCTTATAATAGAAAAACTATTAATGACACCTCTTGTGCAAAGACAAAAATTAATCTTATTTTTGCAATAAGCATCTTTTTTGACTCAAACCATTTAAATCTTCATGAAATGAAAATACTTCACACAGCCGATTGGCACTTAGGGAAACGATTGGATAGCTTTTATCGATTGGAAGAGCAAAAGCTTGTTTTAAATGAAATTTGTGAAATTGCAGAGAAACAAGCGGTTGATGCAGTAATTGTAGCTGGCGATCTGTTTGATGCTTTCAATCCTCCTGTAGAAGCAATAGAACTGTTGTATAAGACATTAAAGCGAATGACCAACAATGGTAAGCGTCCAGTAATAGCTATTGCAGGTAACCATGACTCGCCCAATAGAATAGACTCGCCTGACCCGCTAGCACGTGAATGTGGAATACTGTTTATGGGATTGCCCAACACGAAGATGCAAAAAATAGTGTTAGAAAATGGTTTTGAAATAACAGCTACAGATGAAAGTTTTATAGAGTTCAAACTGCCCAACCATAGCTATCCGCTTCGGATAATAGCAACACCTTATGCAAATGAAGTGAGGATGAAAGAGTATTTTAGTGAAGAAAAAGATGTGGCTCTACAAAGCTCACTAAAAGACAGTTGGGGAAAAATAGCCGCAACTTATTGCAATAATAAAGGAGTGAATATACTAGTAACACATCTGTACATGCTAAAACGAGGTGGAGAAGTATTGGAAGAACCTGACGGAGAGAAACCTTTAAAAATTGGAAATGCCGATCTTGTATACTCCGATGCTATTCCCTCTCAAATACAATATACCGCATTAGGACATTTGCATCGCTATCAAAATGTTGGGTCGGATAAATATCCAGTTGTATATTCAGGAAGTCCATTGTCATACTCATTTGCTGAAGCTGGGCAACAAAAGTATGTGAATATAATAACGGCTGAACCTAATAAAAAAGTAGCGTTAGAAAGAATACCTTTAAAAGAAGGTAAACAATTGGTTTGCAAAAAATTCAATAGTATTGATAAGGCGGTAGATTGGCTAACCAAAAATCAAAACACATTGGTGGAACTAACCATAGAAAGTGACGACTTTTTAAAATCTGAAGACTTAAAGCGACTACGTAATGCACACAGTGAAATTGTACATATCATACCAATTGTAACCAATGACAATATGCTACATTCAAAAACCATGCAGGTGAACCTAAATCAAGATATAACGGCGCTGTTTAGCGACTATTTCAAATCGGAAAAAGGACAAAATCCTAATCAAGAAATTCTAGATTTATTTAAAGAAGTAATTAACCAACAATCATGATACCAATAAAACTAACTTTAGAGGGTATATACTCCTATCAGAATAAACAAACTATAGATTTTACGACACTTACTGACGCAGGCTTGTTTGGAATATTTGGAGCAGTAGCATCTGGAAAATCTACCATATTAGAGGCTATAACATTTGCACTATATGGAGATTCTGAAAGAATGGGCGGCACAAATAGAAATTATAATATGATGAATTTGAAATCTAATAAAATGTATATTGATTTCGAATTCATGAACTTCGAGAATAAGAAATATAGAGCTATTAGGGAATATAGAAGAAACAGCAAAGCTTTTAGTGATGTTAAAATTCATAGTTCTACTTTCTACAAATTAGAAAATGATGAGTGGATACCAATAGACCATACAAATGCAGAAACAATTATAGGGCTAAGCGCAGAGAATTTCAAACGTACCATAATTATTCCACAAGGTAAATTTAAAGAGTTTATTGAGCTAGGAGGTAAAGACCGCACCTTGATGATGAAAGAAATATTCAACCTTCACCATTATGACCTCTACAACAACGCTAGAATGCTTTACAATGCCAATGAACATGAGTTGAACATGTTGCTTGGTAAGATATCGGCTTACGAAGGTATTTCGGACGAGGTAATAACTGAAAAGGCAAAAATATATAAAGAGCATAAAATAGCATTTGAAAAGAAACTTGATGGGCACAAAAAACTGAGCGAAGCGTTTCAACAACTGAAACAGCTAAATACTGACTTCAATTTCTTGCAACAACAAAACAAAAAGCTTGATTCAGAAGAAAATCGAAGAAAAGAAATTGAAGAAAAAGAAAAATCTCTAAAGCTATATGTGCAAACACATCAACAATTTGATGAAATATTAAGATTGAAGCAACAAATAAGTGTAAAGTTAGCTTATGAAAATGTCAATCTAAATAATATAGTGAGAGATTTGGCAGTCAATCAAGAAAAATCAAACAAAACTACAGAGAAGTTAAATGCCCTCAAACCTTTTATTGATAATATAGACACAAAGAAGCAAGAAATAGTAGACTTGGAACTCATAAGTCAAATATTGACCTTTAGGACAACAATAAAAAAGGGGGAAGAACGCACAACAAGAGGAAGGATTGTAGTAGAAGAACTATCAAAAGAGGTGGATGTATACACAAAGAAAATCGATGAATTTGATAGTAGAATCGATGGTATTAAGAATAAACTGATAGACACCAAAACACTTACCTCTGTTGAGGTATGGTTCTCGGCTCACAACGCAATAAAAAAGCAAATTGAGGATAGAAGTGACAAGCTTAAAGATATAATTAAACAAATTGATACCGCTAATCAGAAATTTCAAGAGTTGGGTTATACTGCAGATAATTGGCAAGAAGCTATAGAAGAGCAAAGCAGAACATTAAATGAGCAAGTTGCCAAAGCAAATAAACAAAAAACAAAACTAGAAGTAAAAGAAAAAATAGCTCTTTTTGCTAACGAAATTCATGAAGGTTCGGCTTGTCCTCTTTGTGGATCGGTGGAACACCCACATATTATAGAAACAGAAGACGTTAGCTCAGATATATTGGTTAATAAGAAGCAATTAAATAAGCTTGATGAGCAAATAAAGTTGAATACTGCTACTTATTTGGAGTTGACTAAACTGCAAGAGACCAAAAACAGCTACAATAAAAACAGGAAAAACATTGAAGCTGAACTAAACAACATGAAGCAAGAGAAAGAGCAGCAGTTAGCTCTGTTTATGTGGAATGGTTTTTCATCTGATGATGAAGCTGCTTTTAAAACTATAAAAACAAATAATAACAAACTGATTGCCGAGAAAGATAAGCTTGAAAACGAGCAAAAAGAGAATCGTAAGCAATTGGAAGATAGAAGTAATAGTTTTTCAGATGCAAAAGAATTATTAGCTAAAATTGAAGACGAAAATAAATATAACGAAACACTTATTGCATCAAACTCAGGTCAGATAAAGCTTCTTCAACTATCGGAATTTCAAAATAAAACATCAGAAACAGTCGATCAAACCATCAAAGATCATAAGCTACTTATTAAAACAAAACTAGATGAGCACACAGCATTAGAAAAGCAAAAGACAGACTTGCTATTAGCCATATCATCTCAAAGTGCAACCAAAGAAGCTTTCGAAAAACAGATTGCTCAATTGAGCAAAGAGGAGAATGAGAACAATGCTATAATTGATAATAAGCTTTCTGAGAGCACTTTTGAATCAATAGAAGCTATTGAGCAGTTGCTGAGTCAAAAACGCGATGTGGAAGCTGAAAGGACCTTTATAGAGAGCTTTAAAATCAACTATGAAAAACTGAAGCAGTCAGTTGATGAGTTGAAAAAGAGGCTAGAGGGTAAATATTTCTCAATAAAAGAGTTTGAAGATAAAAAACTAGAATTTGAACAAAGCGAAGAGATAATCAATAATTTGAGAGAAACATTAGCAACATTGAAGCACGATCTAGAACGCATCGAGAAAGAGTATAAAGAGAAGAAAGAACTACTGATTGAAAAAGAAAAATTAGAAAATCGTAAAGCAAATATATCAGTGCTTACTAAACTTTTCACAGCCAATGGTTTTGTAAACTATGTATCGAGCATCTATCTCAAAAACTTGTGTGCAATAGCCAATGAACGCTTCCATCGATTAACTAAAAATCAACTAAGCCTACAGATTAACGATAAAAACGAATTCGAAATAGCAGATTATCTCAACGATGGTAGAACACGCTCTGTTAAGACCCTATCAGGTGGGCAAAATTTCCAGGTATCTCTTTCACTAGCACTTGCATTGGCCGAGAACGTGCAGAGCTTAACAAACTCAGAAAAGAACTTCTTTTTTATTGATGAAGGATTTGGAACACAAGATGCCGAGTCTGTTAATATTGTATTTGAGACATTGAGCAACCTACAAAAAGGAAATCGAATTGTGGGTATTATTTCACACGTAGAGGAGCTACAAGAGCGTATCCCAAAATCGTTATTCATAAAAAAAGATTTGGAAGAGGGTAGTTTAATTGAAGTGATAGGGTAGGGGTGAAAACCACGCCGTCCAATAATTCTAAGCAGATCTGAAATTCAACTCTTGTTTCTCCAATCTTGCGTCGTAGATTTAAAATTTAACGCTTACTGAAAAAAGTTTGGATAGTGGCGAAATCACACCAAACGCGATAATTATTCAATAAGATACTTCTCCCTCAAAAGAAATATAACACTTTATTTTTTCAACATCAAGAAAAAACGAGCATTCAAAATTTAACTGCTAAAGCAATTAAATTTTAAAATACTCGTAATATTCTACAGTTATAAAAGATTTATAAAACTAACCTTACTACTATATTTAGTCTAACATTGTAAAGCTATACAAGTTCTATAAGAGGAGCTCCAGCTGGAACAACAGAACCTTCTTCTACTAATATTTTACTAACTGTTCCAGAAGATTCAGCAACTAAATCATTTTCCATTTTCATGGCTTCTAATATTATAACAACCTGACCTTTAACAACTTTATCTCCCTCTTTTACTGATATATTCATAATATTGCCAGGCATTGGGCTCTCGATAACTTCTATAGGTATTTGTGATTGTGTTTCGGTTACTTCTTTCTTTTTATCAATGGTAGTTTCAACAGATTTGTTTTTTAATTCAAATTCCATTTTACGTTGTCCTTTCAGATATGTTAATCCTACAGTTGGAAACAATTCAAGCAACAACTCTTCTTTTTCGTTTTGAGCTAAACGTACACCACCAAATTCATCTAGTATAGGATTGTCTTGGCGTTTGTAATTCGATGTATCGTAAGGAATTTCTTCTCTAGAACCTGTTATTTTTAATCTAAACTCAGGATCAATTGGCACTGGAGTTGTCCCATACTCACCTTTTACTAATGATACAAATTGATTTGAAGGGTTGGCATACTTTTCCTTACCAGTATTACTATTACGAGCAGAAGCTACAGCTTGTGCACCTACAATTTGACTAGTAGGAGTTACAAGAGGTGGCAAGCCAGCGTCTAATCTTACACTAGGAATCAGCTTCATTGCCTCTTCAAGTATATCCATATCGTTGTATTGCTTCAACTGGGCAACCATATTTGTATACATACCTCCAGGTATTTCTGCATTCTTAACCAACTCATTTGGTTTTGGAAAATTGAAATATTCATCTATTGCATGACATGCACTCAGCAAAGCTTCTTCGTTGAAGTTTCTTACTGATTCAATAGCCTTATCAAATTCTTTATCTATATGAGCCGGTAGTTTATCTGTAAGCGGATTAAATGGATTTGGAAACTGCTTAACAGCATCAAAGGAATCCAACTCTTTACGTATTGTAAATAGTTCATTGTTTATTTTAGCTACAGCCTCCATATTCACATCAAACTCAACACCCAATTTCTTACAGAATATATATACAAGTTCAATAGCAGGAGCTGCAGGACCACCAGCAAAATTCCATATATTGGTATCTACAATGTCAGCACCACACATAATAGCTGTTAACACAGCTCCAAGTCCAAAGCCTGGTGTACAATGAGTGTGGAAGTCTATTGGTAAATCTATTTCTTTTTTTATTAATGGAATTAAAGTTCTAACACGAGAAGGAGGAATGAGTCCACTCATATCCTTAATTGTAATCATGTCAGCACCCAAAGCCTTCATTTCTTTTGCTTTGTTCAAGAAGTATTCATCTGTAAATACTTCCTTATAGGTAGATTCAACAGGCTTTTCTTTTTTAAGGAATGAGAAGAACCCTTTCTTCTTGGTTTCTTGTAAAGGTTCTTCAAATTTTGGGTCTACTGTATAGCAAATGGCGCAATCTGCCATTCCACCATATTTCTTAATTGACTTTACACTTGATTTGATATTATTTACATCATTCAGTGCATCAAAAATACGCATTACATCTAAACCTGATGCTACTGCATTTTTGAAAAAGCCGTCAATAATTTCGTCTGTGTATGGTGCGTAACCATATAAGTTTCTACCACGTGATAGAGCTGTTAATTTTGATGCGTTTCCAACACCTTCATTTATTTTTTCAAGTCTATCCCAAGGGTTTTCATTCAAATAACGCATAATGGAATCCGGAACAGCTCCTCCCCAAACTTCCATAGCGTAGAAATTAGCATCTTTATAAAAAGGTAAAACACGATCAATTTGATCTTGGTTCATGCGAGTTGCAAAAGCAGATTGTTGTCCATCTCTTAATGTAAGGTCTCTAATTAACAATTTTTTCTTCATAATAGTTGTAATTTTAAATTGGAGAAGTTGTAATTTAATTGTTTAGTTTGATGTTTATTTGTCGCATAAATTATAGTTTTATTGTTATTTATCACGTCGTGCATGCATAAAATATTGAATATGTAAACACCTTACTATAATAACCTTAAACCTATAAGGCTAACAGTACAAAGTAAATCATTTTTTTTGAATATCTGTTCATTAAAGAATTATTTCTTTAATTATTTAATTGACAAAAAAATAGCAGGTTTAGTAAAATACTAACCCTGCTATTTAATCTAATATGTTTAATAACTAAAAACTTTATTAGAAGCGTCTACCTTTTGGGCGTCTCCTTTTTTTATCAAAGTTTTTTCTATCAGAAGTATTTCTATTTTCAGATTCTTGTGCAACTTCAACAATAAGTTTTCTGTCTTCAATAAAAAGACCTTTAAATGTTTGTACTACTTTTTGAGCAACCCCTTCTGGTACTTCAAAAAAGGAGAAGTTTTTAAGCAAATCTATTCTACCAATACTAACCTTTTCAGTTACATGATCATTGATAAATCCCATCAAGTTGGCAGGATTTGCTCCATCCATTTTACCTATATTGATAAAAATACGCGTATATCCCTTTTCAGCTTGTCGACTACCACCTGGTCTATCAGAAGATTTCCTATCTTCTCTTCCTCCTTCTCTTCCTTTTCTAGAAGAACGTTCAGTAGGTTCTATAATTTCTTCCGCAGAATTATAATATTCTAGAAGACTATTAAATTCTAAGGAAACAATACGTTTAATGATATCTTCTTTTTCTAACCACTCTAATTTTCTGAATATAGAAGGAAGTAAGTGATCGATCTCTTCATCGTTTACTTTCACTTTTTCAATTTTATCTACAAAGTTGAAGAGTTGTTTCTCGCAAATAACATCTCCTGAAGGAAGTGTGCGTTTTTCGAAGCTCTTATTTATAGCTCTTTCAAATTGAGTTATTTTTCCTTTTTCTTTTAAGTGAATAATAGAAATAGAAGTTCCGTTTTTTCCAACTCTACCAGTTCTTCCACTTCTGTGAGTGTAGCTCTCTACATCGTCTGGCAAACCATAATTGATAACATGCGTAATATCGTCAATATCCAATCCTCTAGCAGCAACATCTGTTGCAACTAAAAACTGTAAGTTTTTGTTACGAAATTTACCCATTACCAAGTCGCGTTGACTCTGAGATAGTTCTCCGTGTAATGAATCTGCATCGTATCCGTCTTGAATAAGTTTATCTGCAATTTCTTGTGTTTCACGTCGTGTACGACAAAATATTATTGCATAAATATTTGGATAATAATCAGCAATACGTTTTAGTGCAAAATACTTGTCACGAGCAGCAACCATATAATAAATATGCTTAACATTTAATGCTCCTTCGTTTTTTCTGCCAATAACAATCTCTATTGGCTTTTCCATGTATTTTTTTGTGATTCTAGCAATCTCTTTAGGCATGGTTGCCGAAAACAGCAACATACTACGACTTTCAGGAACACGAGATAGAATGTCATCGATACTTTCTGTAAATCCCATGTTAAGCATTTCGTCAGCTTCATCTAAAACTACAGTATGAACCAAATCAAGAGACATTACTTTTCTATTCAATAAGTCTATCAAACGACCAGGTGTAGCAACAATAACTTGAACACCTCGCTTTAGCGAACGTATTTGGCTATCGATACTTGATCCACCATAAACAGGTAAAATTTTTATACCGTCAACATATTTAGAATAGTCAACTAAATCTGCAGAAATTTGCAGACATAGTTCACGTGTAGGACACAAAATTAATGTTTGTGGTGCTTTTTTCTTTACATCTATTTTTTGAATGATAGGTAAACCGAATGCAGCTGTTTTTCCAGTTCCGGTTTGTGCAAGTGCGATAATATCGCGCGTTTCGCCTAATAATAAAGGAATAACTTCCTCTTGTACAGGCATGGGTTGCTCAAAACCCAATTCTTGTATTGCTTCAATAATTTCTGAAGCAAGCCCGAGTTGATCAAATGTTTTCATTTTTTTTTATAATATAATGTGTGATGGCAGTCAACATTCTCCTCTTTACCCCCACAACATGCGACATTATAAAAAATATGAGAGAAAAACACGAACACCAAGAATAATAAAAGATTTTTATTGAAAAGTTAATTGATAAATTGATAACCTGAATTAATGAAGGAAAGAATTTAAAACTTTTAAAAATAAAAATCGGCGACAAAGATAAGTATTAAAATTGAAATATAATCAATTAAGGGTTATAAAGCATTAATTTTCTCAATATAATCTTTTTACCTTTAGATACACTCACTTCTTTTTCTAGATAATTATCTACTGAACCATATGTTTCCTTTATGTAATCAAATGCATAACTTAAATATGCACTATTAGCTGAAAAAAGTGCTGTCATTGCTTCTTGCAATGATTCTGGCAATGGTTCAGAAAAAGTAATTGTTTTTTTTGGATTAATATGTTCATTCGACATTAAATAATCTTCTTCAATAATATATTCAGGAACACCTAAAGCATATAATAATAAAGCTGCAGCTATTCCTGTCCTATCTTTTCCTAAGTGAGATGATATAAGTATTGGATAGTTGTTTTTATCTAAAAACACATTAAACATTTCCGCAAATTTATCTGTATTCTTTTCAATAATCTCTTTATATGATTTTTGCATATAAAGAATAGTTTCACTGCGGGTAAAATTTTCTTTTAGAAGTTTATTTTTAGTATCAATAAAATCAGCTGATTCAATAGGTATATTTATCTTAGGTATATTTATAAAGTATGGGTGCGCTTTTCTATCTTTTTCGGTTCTAAAATCTATAATTGTTTTAATACCTAATCTTTTTAATTTATCTTGATCGAATAAATTAGAATTACTCAAATGCCCCGACCTATATATATTTCCCCATTTTAGCTGTTTTTCATCACTTGTTGAATAACCTCCTAAATCTCTAAAATTAGAAATATTATCCATATCAATGATTCTATTAGAAATTATCCCAGAAGTTACTCCACTTGTTTTGAGTATAAAAAATTCGCGCAATCCTGATCCAGTTGGATTCAATAAAGCAAATTGATCCTCTACAAGTTTTGTTCTTATAGGCGTGAAATTTCTAATGGAAGTATCAGTCATTGCAGAATATATATCTATTTTACCTTCAACATCTGGACTAACTTCCCATTTCAATAAGAAGTTACCATCTTTGTTTTTTTCAACAACTGATGCTATTTGTATTGTAGACATACAACCCAACAATACTGATGTAATCATCAAAAAAAGTACTTTATATATATATTTCATTTTTGTTTTTTCTAGATAAGGTGTAACAAATATAGTAAAATTTATTGTTCAATACAATCTGTTTAAATGCCAATTAACATTATATGTAGAAATAAATTTTACACAAGGTCTGTTTTTAAGATAATCTATTCATTTTCAATTATTAATATCGACAATAATAAGTTATCATACAACCATCTTGTTTTAGTGTTGAAAACTTGTTAATAGAATGTAGACAGAAAGTTAATTCTTTAATTTGTAGATACAGAATAAAAATCTATACAAACAAGCAAATGTAATTTCCTTAGAAAGTTGTTTTATTTTTTCAAGAACACTTCATCAGCTTTTCAACAAGCAAATACGTTGTTTAAGAGAATAATTTATTAACTTTGGAGCTTATCAACAAAAAATGATAACAGTTGTAAGAAGATGATTTTTAGTGAGTAATAAAAAATAAACCTGTTCATAATCTATGCATAAACCATAGAAATTTATTAATAACTTAACTTCAAAATAATTTAGCACAATAATATCAACAGTATCAACAGGCATATACTATCATCATTCTTCTTTTTATAAATTTAAAAACAATATATATATAATATGTCAGTTAATAATTCCTCAAAAGCAAAAAACTTTTTAAAAGAACAAATAAACTTATTGCGTAAAGAAAAAGACGCTCTTATACTTGCACACTTTTATCAAGACGGAGAAATTCAGGATATAGCAGACTATGTAGGCGATAGTTTAGCACTTGCTCAATGGGCGTCTAAAGCGCAAAATAAGATTATAGTAATGTGCGGTGTTCATTTTATGGGAGAAACAGCTAAAATACTGTCACCCGATAAAAAAGTTATAATTCCAGATAGTGCAGCTGGTTGCTCTCTAGCTGATAGTTGTCCTGCAGACCAATTTGGAAAGTTTATTGCTAAACACCCTGGGCATACAGTTATATCTTATGTGAACACTACAGCCGCTGTAAAGGCGCTAACTGATATAGTTGTAACATCGAGTAATGCTAAACAAATTATCGAATCACTTCCTGAAGATGAAAAAATAATATTTGGACCAGATAAAAATTTAGGAAATTACATTAATAGTGTAACTGGAAGAAACATGCTATTGTGGGATGGTGCTTGTCATGTTCATGAGCAATTTTCTTTGACGAAAATATTAGATTTGAAGAAAGAATATCCTAGTGCATTACTTTTAGCTCATCCTGAGTGTAAAAAGTATATTTTAGAAATAGCAGATCATGTAGGTTCAACGTCATCAATTTTGAATTTTGCAACAAACTCTGATAATAATAAATTTATCATTGCAACTGAGAGCGGTATTATGCATGAATTGAAAAAACAAAATCCAAATAAAATATTTATTGCAGCACCACCTGAAGATTCAACATGTGCATGTAATGAGTGCTCTTATATGAAATTGAATACTCTCGAAAAACTTTATCTATGTTTAAAAAATGAACAGCCTGAAATAATAGTTGATGAAAGTATTAGAATAAAGGCTGTTAAATCTATTGAACGTATGCTCAAAATTTCTGAACAGCATGGGTTATAATAGATTTTAATTTTTAGAGTAGTAGAGTTCAAAGCAAAAAAAAAGAGTGGAAATTCCACTCTTTTTTTTGCTTTGTAAATTCAATTTACAAATTATAGTTGCGGTCCTGCAGGAATTAATGCTTTTGCATCGTCATTATCGCAATATTGTACAAAGTTTTCAAGATACATCTCAGCTAATTTAGTTGCTTTGGTTTCCCACTCTTTAGCATCTTTGTATGTATCGCGTGGATCTAACAAACCTTCATCAACATTATTGAGTTTAGTAGGTATAGTTAAATTCATGATTGGAATATGTTTTGTTTCAGCTTTGTCAATTGAACCATCTATGATAGCATCAATCATTGCTCTCGTATTTTTAAGTGAAATACGTTTTCCTGTTCCGTTCCAACCTGTGTTTACTAAGTATGCTTTAGCATTATGCTCATTCATTTTTTCTACCAAGCGTTTTGCATATACAGTTGGGTGTAATGTCAAGAAAGCTTCACCAAATGCAGGAGAGAAAGAAGGAACTGGCTCTGTAATACCACGTTCAGTACCTGCCAATTTAGATGTAAATCCACTCAAGAAGT
>CAZIUT010000035.1:0-13103 GCA_964542545.1 uncultured Dysgonomonadaceae bacterium
ACACCAGTGTGAGTACAATACTAGTTATTCTTATGATTCTCTTCTTTGGTGGAGAAGCAATTAGAAGCTTTGTATTTGCTATGTTGATTGGTATTGTTGTGGGAACATTTACAAGTTTGTTTATTGCAGCTCCAATTGCATACAACTTGATGTCGAGAAAAGCTGAAGTAAAAGCTGAAGTTGTGGCGCCCAAACGACCTGAAATGAAGAAAAAGAAATAATATTTCTGCACAAATTATTCCTACTCGAAGTAAATAATTAAAAAAACAGGTTGCAATTTATATTGCGACCTGTTTTTTTATAGTGTAACCAAGGAGTAATTGATTGTGTTGGTTTTCTTAGTTTAGCTGTGGAGTAAATGTTATAAATCAGGATCAACTGCAATATTATGTGTGCTGATTATTTACTTTATTAAACAGAGGGATAATAGGAAGCATTTACGAATGCTATAAGGTAACACAAAAAAAATCTTCTAATCTATTTAATATAAACGAAGTTGGCTACACCGAAACTGTTTTTATGGAGCATATAAATCTATCTGCATAATAGCAGTCAAGTAAATATTAACACAGTGCTAATGTTTATATATTTATTTACTTGTTTTGAAAACCTCATTTTTATCTTTTAAAGAGCAACTTGAATCTTGTTTTTTATCCTCGAAAGCTGCAATATTATTACTGTATAAAACAGCTGGAATCTTTAAACTACAATCGGATGATTGCCGAAATGACTAGTGCACAATGCAGTGATGCTGTATTAAATGTTGTTTTAGTTGTTGGCAATTACAATGACATGACTCGCATTATTCCAATTTACATTTGTTTTTTGAATAACAGAACACCTGTTCTCCTAATTAACATCCGTTTATTTCAACAACATGTGACGTGTTGTTCTAATTGCATTATTTTATTATCATTATTTATGATCAATAGCGACTTTGTTTTTCTGTTCTTTAACCATCATAAGTTCGGTTGTGATTTTATCTTTAATTTGACAACTGTATTGATGACTATTTTAATTTATTCTAAAAAGCTTTGTATGCTAAGAGACTTATTCCCGTCTATTTCCTGTGCAAATGGAGCAACAGATGTTCGTTAATTAATTTTCCTCATTTAAGCTGCAGTAAAAAAGCCCCGTTCATTAAGTAATCTTAAGATAGCTGGGCTCATTCATCTCTTTAGTATTACATTCAAAAAAAATTAGTAGCTGCTGTTCCCCTATATATTTTATCAAAAGATATTTGAAAAGTTATTGTTGATATATCTATAATTTCAAAAATAATATGAACAAATGGAATAAGAGTGGGTGAGAAGACATATAATTTTAGGTGTGACCATAAATCTTGTCATAAATACAAAACTGTACTTATATGAAACCTAGCAATGCAAAGATAGTATCTGAATCAATAACACCTCGTTTTACAACAATTTAGTTATGCTCTTGGGCTTTGGTGCTTTCATTACTAAAATACGAGCCAATTGGGTGGAGCTATTGCTTATATAGTGAACAATGTCTTTAGGGCTTTCAACAAGAGAATCAGCCTCTACTGTTTGTTTCTTATCGCCTATATGAACAGTGGGTGTACCTTCAAATATATAGAAGAACACATCCACAGGTGTAATGTGCGGTTTCAGTGTTTCTCACACTTGAAGAGTAATATGCATTGCTTGTGCACTCTCATTATCGTAAAGCAGGCATGCATAGACTTTGTGAGGAGTAACTTGTATAGTAGTTTCTGAAACTTTAGTTATTTTCATTGCATCATTTTTTTTAATATTAGCAATAAACTTCTCTTATTTGTTTAACAGTACGAAGAGATAGTTGTTCATATATCATTCTCATAGCACCAATTGCATTGCCTGAAAAAAATCATACACCTGCCTAAACGACCTCATCTTATGGACAAGAATTAATAGACTATTGCTCTTATGTTTAGGATGGGCTATTAATAGAAAACTTTCGCCCTATTCTTTAATTCTCACCAACAAAAATCATTTGCCTGCTCTCTAAAATTCTATATCTTTGTATCTCTTAAATATAAGCTGGAAGTTTATTTATAAAATCAACAAAATGAAAACAAGACTAATAATATTTTATTTTACACTCTCTTTTTCTGCTATTGTTAGTGCCCAGAATTGGAAGAAAATTAAATCTGTAGAAGATGTTTGTAAAGCTTATCCTCAAGAAATGTTGGCAATGCTTGAAGAGTTAAATTATGACTTGCCAAGTATGGAAGATGTAAAACAAGCTTACAACGACAATAATTTAACAGAAGCATGTTTAAAACTTTTGGAGTACTATAAGAATGGCGAAACGTCAAAATATTTAAGAAAGATGAAGCCTGTAGAAACAATGAATACTATTGCGAAAGCGGATACAATTCTAGATAACATTTTTGTAATTCAAAATGTTAGGGGACAAGTACCTTGGGGTGAAGATGGTCATCGCGATTGGTACTATAAAGGACCTAATGAAGACCGTGAATGGGCTTGGATTTCAAATCGTCACTCGCAAATTTCAGAGGTGTTTGATGCTTATCTTAAAACAGGCAATCCTAAATATGCAGAATACATTGATTTGTTTTTGCGTGATTTCATTATTAAGAGCATGCCCTATCCTGCGGCCAAGGGTAGTGGGTCGATATGGCGTGGACTAGAAGTTAGTTCTCGTGCCAAAGTATGGTCGAGGGTTTTTTTTGGTCTGCTTAACAGTGAGTATATTGCACCAGCTACTCAACTTTTAATGTTGAGCAGCTTGCTTGATCATGCACATTATAATTTCAATTTTCATTCAAGTGCCAATTGGCTAACGATGGAGATATCTGCATTGGCAACAGTTGCAACTAATTTCCCGGAGTTTAAGAGTGCTAACAAATGGCTGGACTACTCTATTGAAACAATGGTGGAAAGTATGAAAGAACAAGTATACCCAGATGGAGTGCAAACAGAGTTAACATCTCACTACCATAATGTTTCTCTACACAACTTCCATATTTTCAAAGAAATATGTGAGCGTGCAAATAAACCCTTGCCCAACTATTACACATCTACTATTGAAGAGATGTACTCATACATTGCACATGCAGTAAGACCAGACGGATACAGAATCTTAAACAATGATGGAGACAGGGGAAGTGATAGTGTGTTGATTTTAAAAGGTGCCAAAACTTACATCAAACCTGAATGGGAGTATATTGCCACAAATGGCCATTCGGGAGTGAAACCTAAAGATGGACCATCATATTTTTACCCTTGGGCTGGGCAACTTATTTCGCGTAGCAGTTTTGACTCAAAAGCGCATTGGTCTTTCTTTGATATAGGACCATGGGGAACAGGACATCAGCATAATGACAAGTTACACATTTCAATTTCGGCTTTTGGTAGAGATTTACTGGTAGATGCAGGCCGTTTTGCTTATACGGGTGAAGTGGCTAAAAAATTCAGACAATATGCAAATGGAACTCAAGGACATAATTTAATACTTATTGATAATAAGGGACAAGGTCCTGGAACCTTGCTGGCAAAGGAAGCCCTTTCAGAAAACCACTATAAAATTACACCAGAATTTGATTATGCATGGAATTCGATGTCTAATTTTATTGATTTGAAGGAGGTGTCACATACACGCACTTTACTATATGTGCGCGGCAACTTTTGGGTGGTGGTTGATAATATTGAAACTAATAAACCTCGCTCTATTAAAACACTTTGGCATTTTCACCCAAACTGTGAGGTAGAAAAAAATACTAAGGGAATAGTGAAAACTAAGAATGCTAAAGGCAATTTGAAAGTTGTACCGATAGAACAATCGGATTGGCAAATAGATTTTGTGAAAGGACAAGAAGAACCAGAAATTCAAGGGTGGTATAGCGAGGAATACAACAAATACGAGCCAAACACAACTGCTATTTACTCAACTGATATTAATGCTGATACAACTTTTGTTTGGCTTTTGGTTCCTTCAGAGTTAGATGCGCCAGAACTTGCAGCAGAAATAATTTCGAAAGATGAAAATGAAATAAAGATTGAAGTTTTGGATAGCGACACAAAGAGTTGGCAATTGACAATACCCTACTCCAACAGTAAAGAGGTAGCGGTTGTTTTGAACTCAAAATAAAATATAAGAAGTCAGCGTATTGAGTCTTGCAAATGTTTGAAAACACAAATCAACAGTGGAGGAAGAAAAAGATGAAAAGAGATGCTTACATTGAATTAAGCAACGCTAAAAGATAAACTTGTATAATAATAGTGGGGGAAAAGTTTTTTACTTTTCACCCATTATAAAAACAGCAATAGCCTATCATTTTCAAACTGGTGAAGAATATAAGCTAATTATCTTTCCTCTTCTCTTCCTTTTTGAAATCATTGAGAAAATTGACTGGAAACAATATTTCACCACCACACAAGCGAATATATGTTGAGAATTGTTTTTGTCCCTCTTCAAGATTGATAACACGACAACCATTTAACTCTAAATTATTGTACTCTGTATTGCCACCGCTAAATCTTCCATAGGCTAAGACCACCCCCATATAACCACCAATAAAGTCGTTATCGTGATCATGACCTACAAAAACACCGTTTACATCACCCGACTTTATCATAGCTGCAAACATACCTGTGTTAATTTTTCCATTGCATTCCTTTTCGTTGTAGTGACCTATAATATTATCTTTATTAGCCGAAATTAGTGGATATTCGGCGAAAGGAATATGGAAAAATGCTAAAGCATTGTAAGGGTTCCCATCATTTTATGTAGTGTAAGCTTTACTCCGAGCTCTGTACCAATTTACTTATTCATTAGAAAACCATTCGTATTACCATCCCACCCCTGGATGTAATTGATTATCGAACCCGAATCAAGGAAATATAGAAGGTTTGATATTTTATTCTTGTCTTCAGATGATCTTAACTCCAAAATATAGTTCCCTTCACCTTGTAGATGCTTTTCACCATGTCGATCCATGCAATATGGCTTTGTAACTAAATAGTCCATCAATTGAGTACGACTCCATCCGCGCTCATCATCGTTATTGCCATTTACATAAGCCCACAGAATATTCCTTTTTAATAAAGGCTCTAATACATTGTCGAAACACTCTTTAGTTGGAGTTCCCCAAGCTATGTCGCCTGTAAAGACAACTAAATCGGGGTTTTCCGCATCAAGTACTTCATTAATAAGCATAATGGTTGAATCTGATGCAGCTACATTGGGTCTATAATGCACATCGGTAAATTGTACTATTTTAAAACTCTTTCCTTAATCAAACCTAAGATTTTGCGCATAAGTTGCACTAACAAGAAATAAAAAAACTAATGTAAATGAATAAAACCTTCTCATGAATTGTAATTTTTAATATTTATTTAATGTTTGCAGTAAAAAAACAATGAATGCTTTTAAATCATTCTTGAATTGTTTTGTTGATTACACAGCGTATTATATACAAAGATATGCAGAGCATATACTTCTATACAACAATCTATTATCAAAATAGTGAGGTAAGAAGCACCTTGTATCTATCTAGCAAAGTGCAACACTTTTCCACTTGGTTGGCCAATAACTTGGCCATTATGGAAAACAACCTTACCATTTAAGATTGTTGTGTGAATAGTAGATGAAAGAGCTTGACGCTCTAAAGGAGACCAACCGCATTTGTAAAGTATATTATCAGAAGAGACAGTATAAGGATTGTTGGGATTTACTAACACCAAATCTGCAAAGTACCCCTCGCGTACAAATCCACGTTCTTTTATACCAAAAAGATTAGCAGGAGCATGACACATTTTCTCTACCATTAACTCTTTGGTGAAAACATTCTGTGACACAAGATGCATCATCATCTGTAATGAGTGCTGCACAAGTGGACCTCCTGAAGCAGCTGTGAGTGCTCCACCCTCTTTTTCTAATAAAGTATGTGGTGCATGATCTGTGGCCACTACATCTAATTTGTTTTCAAATAGAGCTTTACGCAACTCATATCTGTCTGATTCAGTTTTAACAGCAGGATTCCATTTTATGCGAGTGCCCAATTGCTTGTAATTCTCATCGGAAAACCAAAGATGATGCACACATACCTCTGCTGTAATTTTTTTATCTGAAAGAGGTTTAGCATCAAAAAGAGTCATCTCTTTAGCAGTCGACAAATGCAAGACGTGTAAACGCGAGCCATATTTGTCGGCCATTTCTATTGCCTCGGCCGATGACTGGTAGCAAGCTTCGGCACTTCGTATTAGGGGGTGATACTTTAAAGGAATATCGTCTCCAAACTCTTTACGGAATTTTTCTATATTACTGCTAATAATAGATTCTTTCTCGCAATGGGTTGCAATAAGCATATCAACTTCTGCAAAAATTGCTTGCAATGTTTTTTTATCATCCACCAACATATTACCAGTAGAAGAACCCATAAATACTTTTATACCACAAAGATGTTTAGAATGTGCTCTTTTAAGCTCGGTCAAGTTATCATTGGTAGCGCCTAAATAGAAAGCATAATTAGCATAAGAATTGTCTTGTGCATATTCGTTTTTTCTCTTCCAAGCATCGATAGTGATGGTTTGCGGATTGGTATTGGGCATTTCCATATAAGAAGTTACCCCACCAGCTATAGCAGCACGACTTTCTGACTCGATAGTACCTTTGTGTGAAAGACCTGGTTCACGAAAATGAACTTGATCATCTATAACCCCGGGCATCAAGTATAGATTGTCAGCTTCTATTATTTCTGATTTATTGCAAATCTCATCGGGAATGGCACCACTGAATATGGTATCTATCCTATCGTTTTTTATAAGAACAGAACCTTTATTGGAAGTTCCCTCATTAATTATAGTGGCATTACGTATTAGTAGCATAACAATATAAATTATATTAGTAAGGAATTACTGATAAGTAAAATTAATTCATAGTGCATCACTTTACTATGAGTTCAATTTGGGATAGGGTTCTTTTCTGGGCTTAATTTTGCCTGTAATTTTATCCCATCTTAGGCTCATTACACCAAAAAAGGCCTCTCCAAATATACCTGAGCTCATTTTAGATGTACCAAGCTGGCGATTCACAAATACTACATTCACCTCTTTAATCTTGAATCCTAACACATATGCTTTATATTTCATCTCTATTTGAAAGGCGTAGCCTTTAAACTTGATATTATCCAAATCGATTGTCTCAAGGACCTTGCGCCTGTAGCATTTAAAGCCAGCTGTGCTGTCATGAACTTTAAGGCGAGTAATAAAGCGTACATACTTAGAAGCAAAATAAGACATCAATACCCTTCCCATTGGCCAGTTGACAACATTCACTCCTTTACAATAGCGAGAACCAATGGCTAAATCGTATCCCTCAGTGCTGCATGCGCTATAGAGGCGAGAAAGATCATCGGGGTTGTGCGAAAAATCTGCATCCATCTCAAATACATACTCATATTCGCGTGCCAAAGCCCATTTAAAACCATGTATATAAGCTGTTCCTAGACCAAGCTTCCCTTTTCTCTCCTCGATAAAGAGCTGCGAGGGAAACTCCCCTATGAGCTTATGAACAATAGTAGCCGTGCCATCGGGAGAAGCATCGTCAACTATGAGAATATGAAAACTATTGGGTAAAGAAAAAACTGTACGAATAATGTTTTCAATATTCTCTTTCTCATTATACGTAGGAATGATTACAATGCTATCTGCCATATTATTATTATTGATATTATTAATTGACAAATTTACGATATTAAAGAGAAAGAAAAAAAAATTGACTCTGTTATGTGCTAATAAAGGATTCAACAACTACTTTGGTGTAATGGATTTTGAACTAAAAAGGGTAAATTCAATCTATTTTAAAACTTTGCCGTCATTATATTTGGAAAGTACAATTTGCTTTCCTATCTTTGCAATCTCAAATAAGAGAAAATATATCGCGGAGTGGAGCAGTTGGTAGCTCGTTGGGCTCATAACCCAAAGGTCATAGGTTCAAGTCCTATCTCCGCAACTAAAAAAAGATCGAAAACAATTTCGGTCTTTTTTTGTTTAAGATAGTTGTTACAAACTAGTAAAAAAGAATAATGTACTGGAAATGAGAGGTGCAACGTTTTTTTTACTCAATGTTTTTGTGTTATTTTGCGCCTCGATAAAAAAGAGCGCTTACAAAAGCATTCTTAAACAATCAAATTATGAAATTATATTTAGTATCTTTCTTTATTTTAATGAGTACTTTGAGCTTTGCTCAAAAGAGCGTAAAAGCTTCTTATTATCACAGTAAATTTGAAGGACGAACTACTTCTAGCGGAAGTATATACAGAGCAGACGACTTAACATGTGCTCACAAGACCCTCCCATTCGGGACTCGTCTAAAAGTAGAAAACCCAGACAACAATAGTTTTGTTATAGTTGAAGTGACCGACAGAGGTCCTTTTATAAGAGGTAGAGAAATTGACTTATCTTATGCAGCAGCAGATCATATAGGCATTATTCAAGAAGGAGTAGCTGAAGTGAAGGTAACTAAGTTACACGAATACAAATTTGCGCCCCCTCTTGTTTTTGACAAAGGAATTATTTGTCTTAAAGAAAAAGAACCACACAATGTTTATGATAAAATGTTTGACATTTATGACAAAATGTTTGAAACAGACAAAATACTCTACTCACAAAAATGAAAGCTTTTGTGAGAATACAGCATTATCATATTTTATTAGGGTTTTTATCTTTCTGACAAACAGCTCACACTATTCGTTAGAGTTTTAAAGTAGCGCACAATTATAGCCTCAATATAAAAATTCTGTTGTGCTATAATTTTGTTCCAATCTCACATCCTTTAAGCATGTAGAAGTTAAGGTCGCGGAATCTATCTGCAACGCTCTCAAACTTTAAAACAGTAAGCTATATGGTAAGGTGTGACGACTTGCAGTTTAACAAAGCTAAAAATGTGAATAATACGTGCTAATTAAATCATAATAACTTTATAACATTACAGCCCTTAATCGTCACAGATAGTGGAATATGTGATGATATAGTTTATGTCCCTAAACGCAACATTTTTTTATTCATGCAATTTTGCATAGAATAAATAAAGACATACTGCATTTAAATATTTATTAACACTAATGCTATTACAATAAGTCCAATAGCATACTTATTTTTCTTAGCTATTTTTTCTTTAAATATAAAGAAACCTCCAAGATTGATAAGAAGTATACTACCAGCACTATAAACTGGGTACGCAAGTGATGCTTTCACTGTATCTAAGGATAGTATTAAAAAATAAGACGAAAATAAATTGGGTATGCCTATAGCAAAACCTGTAAGTATATCTTTTATATTGAATTTGGCTTTATCTCTTAAAGTGAATATTATACTTATAGAAAATGCTACGACGAAGATGCAAAACAAGAAAACAGCTTTGTAATCATTTAATGCATAGTTTTGATATATCTTATTTGAAAACTCGGCCATACCTCCTAAAACAAACAGTAGTATTATAGTAGGCTTAATGTCAAACCTTTCCAAAGATTCAGCTGACAAATTAACCGTAACAATAGATACAAGAGATAAACCAATTCCAATCCATTGAAGAGCCGAAGGAAACTCTCTCCAGAAAATAATAGAAAATATCATAGGAATCAGTATTCCCAACTTGGCAAAAGTGCCAGATAGGGCCACTCCATTTTCCTTTACACTCTTTTGATAATATATAAAGGATGAGAAGAAAAAAAAACCTGCAATACTCCCCACAATAACTCCCCATATTATACTAGCATATGGGGATAGAACATAAGAGTCTTGAGATAATAAGAACTTAAACTCGTTAGTAAAAGAAACTGTTCTCACTATCCCTGAAAACAGTTTCTTATAAAAGACAATAAACAAGCTCGTTGCAAATGCTATAAAATAATTCGAACTGGTTATTAAATACCTATTGGAATTAGAGTTTTCAGTGTGTTTAAATATTAATGCAATAGTAGCACTACAAAGGGTAGCTAAAAACAAATAGAACATATAATAACCTTCTTAAAGAAAACATATAATAATACAAGCTACAATGTCATTTTAAACTTTATTCTTCAGTTTTGAAATAATAAAGTCTACATGACTAATATAAGACTACACCTCTTTGTTAGAGCACTCGGTTTTTATCTATATAATAAACAAAACTTGCATCTTAGTGAAAGATAGACAACTTCGAAAACTACATTCACATGTAGCTACTCTATGTGTTTGCAATATAAACTAAACCTTAATGTTCACTTAATATGGGTATAGGTAGCTTCCTCTTTATCGACTCTTTTAAACACACCAATGTTTCGGTACGAGCCAAGCCAAGGGGCATTATTTTTTCCTGAATAAATTGAAGCAACTTTTGATTGTTTTCTGCATATACTTTTATTAGAAGATCATATTTACCTGTAGTATAATAACACTCTACAACTTGTGGAACTTTTTCTAAAGCTGCTACAATCTCGTTGTAACTATCAGCTTGTGATAAGAAAAGGCCAATATAGGCACACGTAGAATAACCCATTTTCTCTAGGTCAACAACAAATTCAGATCCTTTTAAAATACCTGCTTTAGTTAGTTTTTGCACACGCTGATGGATAGCTGCGCCTGAAACATTGCATTCTCTCGCAACTTCCAAAAAAGGAATGCGTGCATTGTTTACTATAAGTTTTAAAATTTTTCCATCTAGCTCATCTAATTCATGGTGACTCATATCAGTTGTTTTAAATTATAACAAAATCTATTCTACAAAAATAACGATTTACTTGAGTTTATTAGCACAACAAGAGGATTTAATGTTACTTATCTAATGTTTCTAAGGGTAAGAATGCAAATAATGAAAAAGATACACGTAATGCTTCTTCATCTATAAGAAAAGTAGACGTATGAAGCTTACCCGATACATTGTTTCCCGCAACACCAAAGCGATAATAACAACCTCTATATTTTTCAGTGAAGAAGCCAAAATCATCTGCTGTCATTCGTTTTGGAAATTCAGCTATATTTTGGCTTCCAACTAACTTTGCCGCAACTCCTCTTACTTGTTCAGTTACAGCATGACTGTTTATAGTACATGGATATCCTTCAGGAATAGTCACTTCACAATCGCAACCATATGTAGCAGCAGTAGAAAGAGCAATTTGAGGTATAGCCAAAAGCATTTGCTGCCTCTCTTGATCATTCATACAGCGCAATGAGCCTGCTAGTATTACCACATCGGGTATCACATTAGTAGCTCCATCGGCAATAAACTTACCAAATGATAACACCATTGGATTAAATGGATTACGCAGTCGGCTCACAACTTGTTGCATAGCAACAACAATATTTGATGCTGCAAGAACTGTATCGTTTAGCTCATGTGGCAAAGCCCCGTGTCCGCCCTGCCCTTTCACCTTTATATGCACTTCGTCTGCCGAAGCCATAATAACCCCTGATTTAAAAGCAACCTTGCCAGCAGGCAAATCTATATATGCATGCTGCTTAACTATAAACTCAGGATTATGCTCTCTAAAAACCCCATCTTTCAACATTTGACAAGCACCACTTGGAGATTGTTCCTCTGCGGGTTGAAAAACAAATAGAACTGTTCCTCCAAAGTCATTTTTGTGTTTATTAATCAACTTCACTGCTCCCATCAATGAGGCTACTTGTGCATCATGCCCACAAGCATGCATTACTTTACTGTTTATTGATTTGTAGGCCACATTGTTTTCCTCTTCAATGGGCAGAGCATCCATGTCAGCACACAAAGCAATTGCTCTATCCGAATGAAAAGCTTCACCTTTCACTTTAGCCAAAATACCATATCCCCCAATATTCTTACGATACGATATGGCTTCGGCATCAAGAAAACGTGTAATATACTCACTTGTGTTCTTTTCTTGGTAAGAAAGCTCTGGGTGCTGGTGCAAATAGTGATAATGACCCACCACTTCCGAGAACAACTCTTCAGCTTCTTGTTTTATCAAATCTGCAAGGCTCATTTTTTAAATTAGGTTATATATTAAACACATCCATTTTTTGCAACTAAAAAAATCCGCACCTATCTGGTTCAAAGAAGTAATTGTTTAGGCTAAGCTTGCATGTAAAGCTAAACACTACACTATATCATTTTAAAAACTGTAGCTGTAATGTCTAGCTTTTCATGTTATAATATTATTTAGTCCAATTTGTGTATAACTAAACCAGATCTTAACTTAGGTTCAAACCAAGTGGTTTTAGGAGGCATTATATTGCCTGTGTCTGCAATGGTCATCAACTGTTTCATTGAAACAGGATATAACGCCAAAGCAAAGGCCATTTCTCCACTATCCACACGTTTTTTTAGCTCGCCAAGCCCTCTTATTCCTCCCACAAAATCTATGCGCGTATCTGTTCTTAAATCTTTTATGCCAAGTATCTCATCCAATATAAGATTAGAAGTAATGGTTACGTCTAACTGTTCAATAGGGTCGTCATCATTATATGTCCCAGGCTTAGCTGTTAAGTTATACCCTTTACCATCAAGATAAATAGAAAAATTGTGCAAAGCTTTTGGCATCAAAATATCAGCTCCTGTTGGTTCTATTTCAAAGTTCTTCTCTAGTTTTTGCAATAGCTCAGCAGGTGTCAATCCATTTAAGTCTTTTACTACCCTATTATAATCGATAATAGTTAATTGATTGTCTGGAAAACAAACAGCCATAAAGTAGTTGTACTCTTCATTGCCTGTATGATTAGGGTTTTGCTGGGCTTTCTCTGCACCTACCAATGCTGCAGCAGCAGAACGGTGATGACCGTCGGCAATATACATTGCCGGAAATGTAGCAAACACCTCAGTAATTTTATTTATGTCTTTCTTTTCAGAAACTAGCCAGAAATGATGTCCAACACCATCTTCAGAAACGAAATCGTACTCTGCTTCACGTTCAATTACTTTATCAACAATTTTATTTATCTCTTCATTTTCGGGATAAGAGTAAAACACTGGCTCTATGTTTGCATTGTTTACACGCACATGTTTCATTCTATCTTCTTCTTTGTCTTTGCGAGTCAGTTCGTGCTTTTTAATTTTGCCACTCATATAATCATCCACGTGTGCACAAACAACTAATCCGTATTGTGTTTTCTCATTCATTG
>CAZIUT010000036.1:0-12962 GCA_964542545.1 uncultured Dysgonomonadaceae bacterium
CACAGACATCATCACCCATATAAAATACATGGTTATTACTACTGTGCCATCAATAATCATAACATTAATAATCTTTCTAATTATTGGGTTCGCCACCAAAACCCAAGGAACAGTAAACCCCGATGATATACTCGCAGCTATAACAAATAGATTCACAATTACTCCTTGGCTATTTTTAGTGCCCGTAATTGTATTGTGGCTTTTAGTCAAAAAGACACCTCCTTTTGTAGCCTTGTTGATAGGTGTACTTTTGGGTGCTCTTTTTGGAGCTATCTTTCAACAAGATTTAATTTTAGAACTTTCCAATAATCTGAAAGGAACAAGTGCAACATCCCTAACAATAAAAGACATGTACCACGTCAGCATGCAAAGTATAAGTAATAACACAAATATCTTAACAGGCAATGCCGTTTTAGACGATAGAGCACTATTTTCTTCAAGCGGAATGACAGGAATGCTGAGTACCGTGCAACTTATTATCTGCGCTATGATTTTTGGTGGAAGTATGCAAGCAATAGGTGCTTTGCGTAAAATAACCAAAGCACTACTCTCTATGGTGAGCGGCCCTGCAAGTCTTGTAGGAGCAACTGTAGCTTCTGCTTTTGGAATGAATGTATTGGCATCAGACCAATATTTGGCAATTGTTATTCCTGGCAAAATGTTTTCCGAAGCTTACAAAGAAAAAGGCTTAGCTCCCCAAAACCTGAGCAGAAGTTTAGAAGATGGAGGCACGGTTACCTCTGTGCTTATCCCATGGAATACCTGTGGCGCTTACCAAAGTAAAGTATTAACGGTTGATGTATTCGATTACTTACCTTACGCTTTTTTCAATCTTATTAGCCCCTTTATGAGTATAGCTGTTGCAGCATTGGGCTATAAAATTAAATACTTGGTTGGGGGGAATAAAAAGCAAGATGTTTAGATGGGCTTTTGATGCATTCCCTCCTTCTTGTTTACAACAGCCTTTATTCTGCTGGTGGGGATATTTTTCCGTGCATTATAAGATAACTGATATGTGCCATCCCTACGGGATTGGAGTGTACTCTTACTCCGTAGGAGTATCATCTTTGTAGTAATATTAGCAGGAAGGGGCAAGAGAACTCCATCAGGAGTGGCACTATTTTAATTGCCAAATGAGGAGAAGCCAACCACGAAGTGGTTAAACATGAATAGCCATGGGTGTAAACCCATGGAATCGAAGAGCCATATACCGTAAAACCCTGGAGGGGTTTAATGTTAAATAATAGGAATCCCTACAATGTGTCCGATACCGAACGCCCACTGTTCATAATCGGACACTTCTATTTTAAGGTGCTGTTGATTATCAAATAGTTGTAATCGTGGCACGTGGCTTGCATATAACATATCAAACAAAATTATTATATCTATGGCATTCCACATACCTCTCTTGAAATATAACAAAATAAAACTTTGAGCGAGTTAACATTATTTAGTGAAGCGGGGGGAGGTAACTATTATGTTTATGTTTGATGCCTAAATAAATAGAACACTTTATTTTCAATAATTATTTAAATTAACTTTAATAACGGAAGCAAGATTTTAGTTCTAAACTACTTAAAGAGGAATAATAACCAATTACATTTTAAATTACAAAAAGATGAAAACAATCAATTTATCGCTACTTTTTTTATTTATTGGTCTATCAGTATTTTCACAGAGCGCAGACAGAATTTCAAATAACAAAACTTTCTCACCGCAAGAGAATAGATTAGGAATTCATTTTGAATTGGGATATTCCGCTGAAATTACTAAAAATGGGAATAAGATAAACGGACCTAGTTTTTTTGCAACACCTTCATACAAAATAAGTGATAATATTAGCATAGGTATAGGAGCAGGGGCAAAGTTATTTAAAATCCAAGAAATAACCAGTGACGTAGGGTCAGTTGAAATTAAAGAGAAAGATCTTGTGTCAGTTCCCATCTATTTAAATACAATGTATAAGTTTAAGGTAAACAAAACAACACCTTTTGTTGAATGTAAAATAGGATACTCATTTTTGAATAGAGACTATTCTTGGAAATCATCCAGACTTTTCCCAGAACACCAGGGTGAAGTAGAAGCTCAGGTTAATTTAAAAGGAGATCTTTTATTCTCTCCCTCAATTGGCCTTCTTTTTCCAACCAAAAACAAACAATATTTCTCTACCTCTTTAGCATATTGTTTAGACAGATTCTCAGGTAGAGAGAAGTTTATTGAGGTGAATAAAGTTGAAAAAAGTTCGTCTACTCACCACTCAGTGGCTTTGAGAGTTGGATATATTTTCTGATATGGTAACTAATTCAGCAAATTAGACACAGCAATCTTACGCCCATCCAGGGCATAACTGACAGATTGTCAAATGTCGTGGGGCGATGCCCCACGCTATTGTCTTACGCTCTTTCAGAGCTAATCCATTTTCAAAAACAAATCTATTATAATGATGCTGCACATCTTTAAGAAATGAATGGTTAGGGCAAAGCCCTAAAAGACAACAGCACTGGGCATCGCCCAGTGTTAAAGTTAGATGTTGAGTTGAAGCTCTGAAAGAGCGTAAGGTTTTTCTAGTTATAAGCTATCGCTTGAAATTGCTGATACTGGCAAAGGTATTAGCAAAGAGATTGAGAGTAAACTCTTCAATCCGTTCTTCTCCAGCAAACCAATGGGGCAGGGGTTGGGTTTGCTTTTTATTCGGGAGGTGCTTTCACAACACGATTGTAGTTATTCATTGCGCACTTACGATGATGGCTTGACGCGTTTTGTGGTGCGGTTTGAGGGGTGATGTTGGTTGATTTGCAACAATTGCTGGCCTGTTTTATCTCTTAAATCTCAAATTTGTTGCCGTAGATTTAGAAATTCAACTCTTCTTTTTCAAATCTTGTGTCGTAGATTTGAAATTCAACCCTTATTTTTCCAATCTGCTGTCGTAGATTTGAGATTCAACCCTTATTTTTCCAATCTGCTGTCGTAGATTTGAGATTCAACCCTTATTTTTCCAATCTGCTGTCGTAGATTTGAAATTCAAGGCTTGTTTTTCCAATCTGTTGTCGTAGATTTGAAATTCAAGGCTTATTTTTCCAATCTTGAGTCGTGGATTTGACTTTTATCTCATAAAAATGGAATCTGCAGTGGAATCTACGGATAGGGTGTAAAATGTGTTTTTACGCTTTCATAAAACATTGTGTTTTTAATCTAGCTACAGGTAAACATAAAATGTGTGAGCAATAATAGCTAACAAAAAAATCAGGGCAAGCAAATTTTCATCTGCAGGCCCTGATTTAAAGAAAACTAGTAGTAAGTAATTTTCAGCTTCTTTTAGTCGTTTAGTTCTGGATTAGCTTCTCTTGCCGATTTTGGTATTTGTATGGTGTAGCGTGGATCGTTTTTCTGTAAAACAACTTCTACTCCTTTTACTGTTTTTCTTACCTCGGGTTGCGTAGTTCTTCTCCAATCATACCATTGATGGCCCTCTAATGCTAACTCTTTTTCTCTTTCTGCTAATATTGCTTCAATAAGCTTATCGGAAGATAAAGAGTTTATAAGATTCATCTCAGTAGTGTAGGCATCGGGGGTGTATCTGTTTTGCAACAATGTGCCCAATTGTGTTCGCGCATCAGCCAATTTTCCTTCACGTGCTAATGCTTCGGCTGCATTTAAATATAACTCTGCTCTTCTAAAAGAGACACGTTCGCTTGAGTTGTACACTTTGTTAGCAACAAGATAGTCGCCAGCCCATGATTCCGAAAAATATTTAGATGGGCGTAAATCGCCTTCTTTATAAGAGTCTAAAAGCGAATTGGAGATTGATGCATAATCTTGGAGTGCCATCACAGTAACATATTCTAATGAAAGCATTGCCTCTTTAGATTTGTAGCTTGTATTAGAGGTATAGCTTTCGCTATTCATATCTTCTAGTTCGTTGCTAATGGATAATGCTTTTTGTGCTGCATCGGCTGCCAATTGCCAGTCTTGCTTATAGAGTAGTGCTCTTGATTTAAAAGCATAGAGGCTTTCTAAAGAGAAGCGATATTTATTTTCTCCTTCTTGTTGTTCCAAATCCATCAATGATTCGGCTTGCTCTATATCGCTTAAAACCAAATCATACACACTTTGCAAGGTGGCTTTTGTGAGCTTTTGTTCAAAATCTATTTTAGTTGTAATAGGTATTGCTTTTACTGTTTGTGCAGTGGCTTTGTTGTATGCTGGGGCATACATATTTGCTAACTCGAAATACATATATGCACGTAAAGCATATGCCTCGCCAATTACCTGATTTAAGCTTTCAGAACTATCTTCATTAGCTTTTGGGCCGTTGTTGATAATCTCATTTGCATTAAATATAACTTGATAAAACGATATATATTGATATTCTCTTGTATTTACATTATCGGTTGTATTATCGTTCCACATATAAATATCTTTGTACTCACCAAAACCATCAAGGTCCATACCCCAAGGGTCGTCTTCTGGGTTGAACTGAGAGCCTCGCATATTAAGTAATGCTTTGTGCTGAGGCACTAATCTGTATGCTGCGTTTAATAGCGCTCTGTATTCAAATGTTTTGTTTGGTATCACTTGCCCTACAGGGGTGATATCAAGAAAATCGTCACATGCACTCAATGTAAAAAGAAAGAGTGAAGAGAGCAGGAAGTATTTTATTTTATTTTTCATTTTATATCTATGTTTTAGAATGAAACATTTACTCCAAACGAAAATGTTTTAGGAGTAGGTTGCGAATAAATATTCCCATAACTTTCAGGGTCGAAATATCCGTCGTAACTACTACCCAATACAAAGGGGTTGCGCGCTTCAAGATTGAATCGGATTGACGAAATGTGATTGCTCTTTAGTACATCTTTATTAAGTGTGTAACCTAATCTAATACTACTAATTCTGATGGAACTAATTTTTTTCATCCAAATATCGTAATAGTTAAATGACCTTGATGCATCACTTGAGTTTATCCAACTGTAAGCCATGTCTATTGCTTCATTGCCAGTATTCCCTGCCAACACACGGGGATAAATGCCTCCTTTATTTTCTTCAGTCCACACATTGTTCATACGAGTAGTATGGTTTGTTCCAGGGTCAATTTGTGTTGGGTTGTAGAACGGTGTTTCGCGCACGGTTCTATCAATAGCAAAGTGTGACGAAATAGCTAAGTCGATGTTTTTGTAGCTAAATCTATTGTTGAATCCTCCAGTTAGTTTAGGACTCATATCGCCCATGTATGTAAAGAGATCTCTAAATTCTTTAGGGTTATATAGGGTTCTAATACTCCAAGTACCCTTTTCTAAATTATAAAATTCTTTCATTCCCACTTTTTCTCCATCCTTGTTTATAAATTGCATCATACCATCCTTGTCTACTCCAGCGGTTTTGATTCCAAAAACAGCATCTACAGGATATCCTTCACGCGATGGAAACCAATCATTATCGGGTGTGTTTATTTGATTTACCTTACTCTTGTTTTTAGAGATATTGAAGTCGGTGTTCCATCTAAAGTTTTTTGTTTTAACATTAACTGTAGAGAGAGAAACCTCCCAACCCTTGTTGGACACCTCTGCCCAGTTGATGCTTACAGAGTTGAATCCGTTCTCATGCGGAAGCGATTTAGAACTAATTAAATCTTGACTTTTACGATTATATGCGTCGAAACTTATATTTATTCTATTATCAACTAAGCTAAGATCAAACCCAAGGTTTGTAGTAGATGTTTTTTCCCATCTCAAATATTTGTTTGGAGGAGAAGTCACATTGATAGTTGGTTCGGTTTGTCCTGGGAAAAAGCTTGTATTGTTCCAATAGCCTTTCACAAATGGAGATGTGTTCTTGTCTATATTTCCTTGTAGTCCGTATGAACCTCTTAGTTTTAAAGAGTTCAACCAATCGATGTCTTTCAAAAATTCTTCATTATGCGCATTCCATGCTCCAGATACAGACCACAATGGTAAGTATTTGTATTTTGGGTCGACTCCGAAGAGGTTTGAACCATCGTAACGTATACTTCCAAAGAGAATGTATTTATTGTCAAACGAGTATGAGGCCGTGCTAAAAAACGATGCATAAGCATTCTCGATAAATCTTTTTGAGTATTGTCTTAAACCTTGCGAGTCGGCACTTGAATAGTTATCCGGAAAGAATACTGGCTTTGTAGTCATTGAGTTTTCGTCGAACCCAAATCCCTTTGTATGCACTTCGGTAAAATCATTTTTACGGAGTTCCATACCCACCATAATATCTATATCGTGGCGATCTGCAAATTTCTGCTGATAGAAAGCTTGGTTTCTCCAGTTGTATTGAAACATTCTGTCTTCCCAGTTCTGGATAATGCCACCTTCTGGTATTACCGATTCACCTCTGTAGCGATATGATGCTCTGTATTGTCTTGTAAAAAAAGTTTCAGCTTCGCCAAACTTTTCAGCAGAATTGTTTTCTACTTGCAATCCTAATTGCGAAGAGAGGTTCAATGATTTCAATACTTTGTAGTTTACCTCAAAAATACTTTTCAATGATTGCGACTTCATGGAATAAATTGAATTTCTCTGTTCCTCTATATAATTGAAAGGAATAGCTAAATTACTTGTGTTCATTAAGTCTGGGTCATAAGCATACTTTCCATCATCGGTATATGCATCAAAGTATGGGTTCACATTTCGTGTATAGTTCTGAGGGTTGGTGTATGTTCCGTTTACAATATAAGAGTCTCTGTCATTTTGATTAGCGAAAATTCCTACACTAAATTTCAATTTAGATGTTATGTTGAAATCTGTATTCATTGTAACATTGAAACGATCAAAAGAAGTGCCTTTTGTTGTTCCCTCTTCGGTGTAATATCCGGCACTGAAGTAATAATTGGCAAAACTACTACCGCCCGATAGGCTCAATCCATATTGTTGGTTGAGTGTTGGTCTGTATATTTCGTTAAACCAATTTGTACCATTCATGCGCAATGCATTTATTTGTTCTTGTGCCTCACTGGATATTCCACTTAGTCCGTTTTCAATAAAAGCATCTGTTTGACCTGAATTTTCGAGTATGCGAGCCACACCACCATTTTCTGAGCGGTATTTATGAAATGGGTTTTGTAATAAAGCCATTTCTAGGTTTACTTTCTCTGAAGCATTCATCAAGTTTAATCTATCGAAATCAGGTTTTCTTGTATAAAACAGATCCGAAGAGAAGTTGATGCGCATTTTACCTTCACGTCCTTTTTTAGTGGTAATAACAATTACACCATTTGCAGCTCTGGCTCCATAAATAGCGGTGGCCGCAGCATCCTTTAGAATGGTGATGTCTTGTATATCATTAGGGTTTAGCCCAGCAATAGAGATATTTCTTAGGTTGTCGATATTATCATCTGCCTGAAAATCTGTTGGAACTTCGTTTCCTTCAAGAGGAATGCCATTTAGTACCCAAAGAGGGTCGCTTGACCCTGATAATGAAGCAATACCTCTAATACGTATTTTGCTAGCACCTCCAGGTGCTCCAGACGCGCTAGTTGCAACCAATCCTGCTACTTGTCCAGTAAGCAGTTGGTCGACATTGGGTGCACCTACTTGCATTATATCTTCAGCCTCTACTCTTGAAACCGACGAGGTGAGTTTGCGTCTTTCGATGCGTTGATAACCTGTTACAACAAAATCGTCTAACATGGTTGCATCTTCGTCCATCTCAACATTGTATGTGTTTGAAGATGTTAGTTGTAGTGTTACTGGGTTGTAGCCCACATAGCTTACTATAACTTCTTTAACAGATGTAGGGAGTGTGAATAAAAAGTTTCCATCGTAATCTGTTACTACACCTTGTGGTCTATAGTTTGAAACGCCTTCTTCATCGGGCGAAATAAAAACAGTTGTGCCAATCATTGCTTCTTTTGTTTTGCTATCTATAACACGTCCTTTAATAGTACGGACGTTTTGAGCAAAAACAGAAACAATGAAGAATTGCACAATAAATAATAATGTAATTTTTTTCATTTTAAAAATTTTAAAAACAACTTGACTAAGTATTAAGCGCATTATTTATTCTTAGAAGTAAATCTTCGTAATGATATCTAGTAGCAGCGTCAGACGAACGTCTACCTTTTTCTACAGTTTTTTTAATTCTCAACAATAAGCCTCTTTTTGCTGAAATTGCATCAGATATTCTGTCGGATAGAGATCCGTAGAACGATATGTTGCGAATAACAGTTGCAGCACGGTCTTCATCAATGGCGTTGTTATCATCGTTGTAAAGACTTGTTAGTCCCCTATCTTGCTTACTTGCAGCATCTTTTGATACTGCCTGAATGAGAGCATCTACGAGTCCTTTTTCGATAAAACGATCTTTTACGCTCAGTGCTTTTCTTTTACTTGTTGCACCAAAAGTAGCATCGTAAAGTATATCCATCATTTCAACAGGTGTGAAAGCGTTGTTTCCGTTTTGGTATTCGTCCTCAGACATGCGTATCAACCTTTTGTTGTTGAGCAAATCCCAGAAAATATAGCTCTGAGCATTCTTTAATAACTTAGTTGGCGAATTCTCAATTAAGCCATAAGGAGAGCTTTGGAGTGGGAAGGTATATTTGCTAAGTTCATTGTTGAATAGCCAATCTGTATCTGTAATAGTCTCGCGAATTAAAAAATCTAACGATTTTTTCTGCACTTCCTTAGATACAAATGTATAGGTTTCTTGGTCACTATTTCTAGTGTTATTTTCAATATATATACCACCAATATTTGCCATTGGGTGATACACAAGATTATTCCAGTGGCCAATAATAGCACTATGCAATTGTCCAGCTTTTTTGTATCCTTGTGTCGATTTTCCGTTGTTTGTTATAGTTAGCAACTTTGGCATCAAATGCTTTAAATTGGCAATACCATATTCACTAGCTTTTACTGGGTCGTCGCCCAAATCTTCTATTTGTGCTCTTGGATCTGTAGAGTCGCGTGGGTCTTGAGCCTCGCTATATCTGTAAAGTCTTCCAGTGTGATTGTTAAGTATTTCTTCAAGAAAATCTTCTTCGTCGTTTGGATTGGTTTTACCCGTCCATCTATAACCATATTCAATAGCAAATAAGTCGTATACACCAATTTGGGGAGATAAAACTTCTACATTGTCTCCTGGTTGTGCTACATAATTGAAGCGCGAGTAATCCATGATTGAAGCTGATGAGCCCCATTTCTTAATAAACTCATTGCTGCGTAAAGAGTCTACTGGGAAAGCTGATGATGCTATCATGTTGTGACGCAATCCAAGGGAGTGTCCTACTTCGTGACAAGCAACAAATCTCATAGCGTCGCCCAGCAACTCTTCTGGTAAATCCCAAGATTGTGCTTCTGGTCTTGCTGATCCTGTTTGTGTTATAATCCAATTGCGTAATATTGTAACTACATTGTGCCACCATATGATGTCGGCCTGAATTATCTCACCTGAACGAGGGTCGTAAACTGAAGGACCCATAGCATTCATTTTTTCTGATGCTATATAATTTATGCTTGAGTAGTTTATATTGTCAGTATCTGTGTCGTCTGTAAAATCTTTTGCAATAATGGCGTTTTTGAAGCCAGCTTTCTCAAAGGCTTTCTGCCAATCTTCTATACCTTGTTTCATGTATTTTCTCCATTGGCTGGGTGTTGACTTATCGAGATAGAAAACAATTGGTTTCTTTGGTTCAACCAACTCTCCACGCAGATAAGCTTCTTCGTCAGTTGGTTCAAGTTTCCAACGTGTAATAATTGCTTTGTTTTCTACATTGCTTTGTTTGTCAGAGTAGAAAGTATAAGGCACTGTAAAGTAACCAACTCTTGAAGAGAGAAATCTGCCAGGTGCGGGAGTTTCAGGAAGTAGAACAATAGATGAAAGAGCTTCAACTGTAAGGTAAACATCTGTGTAACCACCATCAACTTTTGTGGATAGCTCTGAAACAATAGCTACATTATCTTCAAAGGATTTTGCACGTACTATGCGTGACAAGTCTTTTGTGGCCGAACCTCCAATGTTGATTCTTTTGAACAAGTCGTTGAAAATGGCAGACTTGCCGTTGTATAGGTCGTTTATTTTTATGATGTATGAGGTGGAATCACTATTGTATCCCTCAATTTTTAGCCCTCCTATATATGAGGAGATGAAGTTTTCTTCAATAGATGCTGCAATAAAATCTTCTTCAGGGTAGTGAGGTTTTGGTCTCACTTTGCGTACAAGTAATTTGTCTGTACTTTTGTCATACTCAAATTGTATTAATGTGTTTTGATAATTAATACCTTTGTTTATTCCAGTATCGTTTAATTCATATGGAACTTTTAGTATTTTATTTATAACAAGGAACTCTCTATTTAGTATACTATCAGGTATTTCAAAATAGTAGTCGTTCTTAAGTTCATATATCGTAAACAATCCTTTTTTGATAGTGGCACTATCAGTTAGCTGTTTGTATATGTTCGTTTTTGTAGATACACTGTCTTTAGCATTGCTTTCTTTTGCTGCCAGTGTAAAGGCTTGGGAGATGATTAATAAAAAAAGTAGAGTCTTTGTTTTCATGCTCGTAAATAATTTTGTACTTTATGTAGATAATTTTTACCTACAAAGTATGAGAAAAACAAACGATAAAACAAAGCATTTGTAGTGAGCTGCGTGTTTTTTGTAGTGAAAATGATTATAATAATGGCACTTTGGCTACAAAGTGATTATTTTCTATTGTAAAACTGCATGGTAACTCTGTGAGGTGTGAGTATCTTTTGGTTAAATTTTCTAAGCCTATACCTGATGAGTGTATGTTGGAAGGGGGATTGTAATTATTCTTCACAAACAGGTAGTCTGATGTTGCGTAAACTTTTATAATCAATGGTTCTCTTTCGGTCATCATAGTATGTTTAATGCAGTTTTCAATTAGTAATTGCAAAGAGATTGGTGGTAGCTGTTTTGATAAAAGTGCATCGTCGATATCAATTGTTATTTGAATTCGTTGCAAGAAGCGTATTTGCTGCAAGTAGATGTAGTCTTTACTAAATTTCAATTCTTCTTCTAATGTGGTTAAGTTGAAGCTCTGTTGCCTCAAATGATATCTATATAAATTTGATAGTGCTATAGCAAATTTCTTTGCCTCTTGAGGTCTTTTGCTTACCAATACCTTTAAACTGCTTAAAGAGTTGAAAAGAAAATGTGGATTAAGTCCGTTTTTGAGTTGTTCAAGCTCGGTGGCTAATGCTTGTTGTTTTTGAAGTTCGTTTTTTAGCTCTAATTTTATTTTGTCTTGTTCTGCTTGTTGTCTTTTCATAAATTCTTGTTGCCAAAATAAAAAACCAAGAAGTAGAATTAAAGCAAAGCCCAACGAGGTGGTTGCGGCCATATATATAAAAGCTCTTCTTATATTGGTTACTAGTTCTTTAAAACTAATATCGGGTATATTAGCAGCAACTGTCCATTTATTACCACCAATCTCATGCGTTTCATAATAAGTGTAGACCGGAATACCTAAATAGTCTGAGAAGGTTTTTGACACAGTCTTTTCTTTTATCTCTTGAGGATCTTGTTTTATACTTGAAAGTCCAATTCTAGATTTGTTTGGATGATAAATATAAACATCATTGTGGCTTAGTGTGTGGTATGCATACGATAGACTTTTGTTTTCGGCTATTACATTATGCAATGCATCTAGTGGTATTTTCAACGAAAGCGTTTTTTTCTTAGAATTTGCAAAGGAGATGGGTACTGTTATTTGCAGGTATTTAACGCTGTCGGCAAGCATAGGGTATATTTCATAAGTGTTTGAAGAGTTATTGGAATTGTCAGTTATTTCAATGTTGGTGAATATGCTATCCTCTTCTATTAGGTAGTTAATGCTTTTACTTATATCAACTTCAGTAAAGGATGCTATGTGTTTTACTTCTTTTAATTTCTCAATATAATTAAAAAGAATACTTTTGAAGGTGTTGATGTTATTGATGGACATGTTTTGCACCATCATATTTATTTTTTCTTCGGCTTCTTTTTCTACTTGTTGCTCTTTGCGATACGATAAAAGATTTATGAGCAATAAAAGTATAACTCCTATCCATAGGAAAGGGCTTCTTGAAATTTTACTTCTTATTTTTCTATCCATAGTTTAAATTCTCTTATGCGCCCTCTGCTAACAATTAAGTCTGTTGTATCTTCTATATTTAAAACAATCTTTATTCTTCCTTTTGTATACGTCATCCATTCTTTTACAAATCCTCTGTAGACAATAAAGGTGCGGTTTATTCTAAAAAAAAGTTGAGGGTCTAAAATAGCTTCTAAATCTCTTAAAGTATGATTAGAAAACATGCGTTTGCCATTATTGTCAAAAGCAAATACATATCTGTCATCTGCTTGAAAATAAACAATTGATTTCACATCCACTATTTTCTTGATGGGGCCAAGTGTGAGAAGCATTTGCTCTTTATATTTTGATTTGTTTTTAGTGAGTTCAGCAATAAAATTTCGTGTGTTTTTTAGATATGATTGCTTCAGTAACTCATATTTTTCTAATGCTCTTACAACCTCTGCTTCATCTATTGGTTTCAAAATATATGATATTCCGTTTACATTGAAGGCTTCAATGGCATATTGATCATATGCTGTAGTGAATATAACTGGACTTGGAACTTGTACTCTGTCAAAAATTGAAAAAGACAATCCATCGCTGAGCTGGATATCCATAAAAATTAAATCGCACTGATTACTGTTAATCCACTTAACAGACTCTTCAATGCTTTGAAGTTTAGCTAATACTTTATGCGAAGGATTTATATTTAAAAGAATCTCTTCTAATTCATCAGCCAATAAACACTCATCTTCTATAATAAGAATATTCATAACTATAAAATTAATGATTTTATTTGTTTAGTTCACTATTTGATGGATTATTTTCGGATCAGCAGTAAAACTATGTGTTTACTATCTAGTAGCTTCTGTTTCTTTCTGTATTGTTTGATGAAAGGGCTTTGCCCCTTAAACCC
>CAZIUT010000037.1:0-12871 GCA_964542545.1 uncultured Dysgonomonadaceae bacterium
AATGTTTAAAGTTTCAGTAAATATAAATATCAACGAATTTTGGTTCTTTAAGCGAGAGTTTGATTAATATTGTAGAACATATTAAACTATTGTTTTAACATTAGGTCAAAGATACTAACTACTAAAAAAGAACACTTAAAAACAAATAGAAATGAAAAAGTTTATTTTAACAATTATTTTTGTGGCAACTGCTGTTGTTGGAGTGAATGCTCAGAAAGCAGACTATGATCCTGTAAATGCTCCTTATGGACATGGGCAAGACAGTGTGAAGTGTATTACTAATTTAAGTCTTATGTCTACTGCTGCCAAGGCAGAGAGCTACAAGGATGCTGTTAAGTCTTGGGAGGCTGTTTATAACAACTGTCCGGCATCTAGTAAAAACATTTATATCTACGGGCCTCGTATTTTTAAAGCACTCCTTGCAGAAGAAACCGATGCAACCAAGAAAAAAGAGTACATTGATTTAATAATGGAAATATACGATAATCGTTTGAAGTATTTTTCCGATGCTGACCCAAAAGGAACAATATTGTGCTACAAAGCTACTGACTATAAGGAGCTATTGGGCGATGATGCAGATCAAAAAGTTGTTTATGCGATGCTAGGAGAAGCTGTTGAAGATATGAAAAGCGGTTTACATCCATCAGGTGCTTATTATGATTACATTATTTCGTCTCTTATGCTTTTCTTGCAAGATAATTCTAATAAAGAGCAGTTTATCAACGATTACTTCCGCACAGTAGAATATATGGAAGAAGCTATAGAAAAAGCTAATAAAAACGAAGATACTGACAATGCAAATTATTTAGCAGCTGTAAAAGAAAGTGTTGAAACATTGTTTGTAAATAGTGGCGCAAGTGATTGTAACACACTTCAAGACTTCTACTCAGCTAAGTTTGAGGCTAACAAACAGAATGAGGAGTTTTTAAATAAAGCAATTGCTTCTTTATCACAAATTGGTTGTACCGAGTCTGACTTCTATTTCGAGCTATCTGAAAATCTGCATAAACTAACACCTTCTGCCAATTCAGCTATTGGTTTGGCCAATAGAAGCCTCCAGAACAAAGACTACGAAGCAGCTATGAACTATTACGAAGAAGCTGCTAGACTAGAGACAGATTCGGATAAATCAAGTGGTTATATGATGACTTTGTCGCAGATATTGTTCTCGCAAAGACGTTACTCACAAGCAAGACAAGCCGCTTACGATGCAATCAAATTTAAATCAAATAATGGCGATGCATATATATTAATTGCAAAAATGTATGCTTCAAGTGCCCAAGGTATCTTTTCTGAATCAGAAAAAAGAGGTCTAGTGTTTAGTGCAGCTGTTGACAAATTGTTAAGAGCTAAATCAGTTGATCCAAGTGTTTCATCTGAAGCAGATAAACTAATCCGTCAATACTCTGGTTATTATATGGAGAAAGAAGATGCATTTATGATGGGTATTAAAGAAGGAGAATCTGTATTTGTTCCTGGTTGGATAGGTGAAACAACAACTATTAGAACCAAGTAATATTAAAAAATTACTACAACAAAAGAATAAATACTATATTATTCATGTTTTTGAAATAGTTATTTAAACAGATAAAATAGTTGAAAATCTCATTTATAATGAAATCAAATAGCATATCAATCGGTCTAATAGCGATTGTTATGCTGTTTTTTTACACTGCATGTGGCAGTAAAGAACCAGAGACGGTCGATATTAAGTTTGATCCTGAGACAACTCCATCTATGACCACCGATAGTGTAACTACGCTTATTTCCGACTCAGGAATAACTAGATACAAATTAGTGGCCGACAATTGGCAAGTATTTGATAAAGCAGAAGAGCCTTTTTGGTATTTTCCCGAGGGGATTTATTTAGAGCGGTTCGATTCATTATTTAGGGTTGAGGCTAAGATATTGGCCGATTCGGCTTGGAATTACACCGAAAAAAGATTGTGGCGATTAAAAGGCAATGTAGATATACGAAACATGGAGGGCGAGAAGTTTTTGAGTGATGAGCTTTTTTGGGATCAAAAAGAACAAAAGGTTTATTCAGATAAATATATCGAAATTAAACGGGGCGATACAGAGCTAAAAGGGTATGGCTTTGAGTCTAATCAAGCGATGACAGAGTATCGAATTTTTCGTCCTCACGATGGCAGAATACCTTTTAAAGAAGAACCTACTCCCACAGCAGAAGCTGTAGAACCAGAATCAATAGCTGTAACAGATGAATGATTCAATTTTGATAGTCTTTTGGATTCTATCTCTTATATTGTCCGTTTTTTTCTCGGGAATGGAAATAGCTTTTGTGTTTTCCGATAAGCTACGTTATGCACTAGATAAAAAAAATAAGAACCCAATCGATTATATACAAAAAGTGTTTTTTAGTCATCCTCGTAAGTTTTTATCTACACTTACTATTGGTAATCTTATAGTACTTATTGTTTTTGTTTACACCTCTATTACCCTCTCGCAAGATTTTGTAGCGCATAATATAACAACCAATACATTGCTAGCTCTTTTTGTGCAAATTCTGGGGGCTTCCTTTATTATATTAGTTACAGGAGAATTGCTTCCTCGTGCCATATTCAGAAACAATTCAAACCTGTGGGTGAAAATACTATCACTGCCTGCATTTGTTTTTTATGTGTTGCTCTATCCTACAATCAAAGTTTTTACTGCTATGGGTAGTGCTTTACTCCGATTGGTTGGCATCAAGTTTAACCCACTAGAAGAAAAAGCACTAGGACGTGTTGAGCTAGACACATACGTGAAGCAGGGTATTGATGAAATTCCTTTAGAAGGAGGCGTTGTAGACTCTGAAGTAAAGATATTTAGGAATGCGCTCGACTTCTCGTCGGTTAGGCTCCGCGATTGCACAGTTCCTCGTACAGATATTGTTGCTGTAAGTATCGACATTGACATTGAAGAGCTGAAAACCACGTTTATAGAAACAGGTTTTTCTAAAATACTTGTTTATGAAGATGATATCGAAAATATAATTGGATACATACATATATGGGAGATGTTTAGCAATCCATTAGATTGGACAACTCAAATTGCCTCCATCTCGTTTTATCCAGAAAGTATGCTTGCCAAGAATCTAATGAGCGATTTGTTACTGCAGCATAAAACAATAGCAGTGGTGGTGGATGAGTTTGGCGGCACTTCTGGTATTATTACAATGGAGGATTTGGTAGAAGAGATTTTTGGTGAGATTGAAGACGAATATGATGTAAACACCAATATTGCAAAGAGAATAAGCGAGAATGAATATATAATTTCAGGTCGTATGGAAATTGATCAACTCAACGAGCTTTTCGACCTCAACTTATTGCATAATGATGACTATACAACTATTGCAGGTTTTATATTGCATCATATCCAACGCTTTCCGAAACTTCATGAATCTATTGAGATAGATAATTTCACGTTCAAAATTAGAAAAGTAACGCAACGTAAAATAGAGATAGTTGAGTTGAATGTAAACCAAAACAATCAAGAATAATAGTTAGACCTTATTGTAGGGAACAAGTAGATTTATTTTAAATTCTCCCTTTATCTGCTTAATATTTACTATCTTCGTGCCCTTATTCAAACAACTATTTAGTTAAACATATTAATTTAATAAAAGGTAAGTGTAAATGGCTACTTTACAGAAAATTAGAAATAGAGCCGGGCTCCTCATCGCGGTTATCGGTGTTGCTTTGTTAGCTTTCATTTTAGGAGATTTATTTACTTCGGGTAGTACTTTTTTTCAAAAGTACCAGGATAAAGCATTTGTTGTTGATGGAGATATCGTCTCTACAGGTCAATACTTTGACCGAGTGACGGAGTGGGAAGATTTCCAGAAAATGATTAGTGGTGAATCATCACTTGATGAGAATGCTATTGCTCAAATACGCGATATCGTTTACCAACAAATGGTAAAAGAACGCCTGTTGGATGTGCAAACAAAAAAACTAGGACTGGCTGTTTCTAAAGAAGAACTCAATGACTTAGTGCACGGAGAATCTATTTCTCCCTTGTTGCAACAACTTCCATTGTTCGTTAATCCCGAAACGGGAGTTTTTGATAGGAATGCGCTGGTAAATTTTATTGCTACAATAAATACAGACGAAAGCACTCTTCCTGCCGAACAGGTTGGAATGGTGAGACAATACAGATCAATCTGGTTGTTTTTAGAAAATCTTATTAAATACCAACGCTTGGAAGAGAAGTATGGTGGCTTATTGTCGGCTGCAGTTATGCCAAACGATGTAGAAGCTAAAGCTGTTTTTGAGCAATCATTGCAAGGTGCAGACATTGTATATGCAGTACAAAACTACTACACTATACCAGATTCTGTAGCTAATGTTACAGATGCAGATATTAAAAAATATTACAACAATAATCAGCACCTCTTTAAAACAGATGTGCCAATGGCCAAGATATCTTACTTCTCAAAAGAAATAGTTCCTAGCGATGAGGATTTTGCTGAAGTTGAAGCTCAAACTCCTGAAGTGTACGAGAAATTGCTTACTACACAGAATGTGGCTTCAGTTATCTCTGATTATTCAGATCGTCCTTATGTAGATGCGTATGTTGCTAGTAATTTGCTAACTGCCGACGAGCGTTCGTTTGTGGAGTCTGCTGAAGTATCTGATGTACATGGACCTTTTAGAGATGGCAATTCCTTTAAGTTGTTTAAGTATATGGGCAAAACAGTTGCTTCTGACTCAGCAAGAATAAGAATGATCGGAATACCTCAGTCTATGGCTAACGACTCTTTGGTTACAGCCTTTATAGACAGTCTACATACAGAAATATTAGGAGGAGCTGACTTTATTACCATTGCCAATGAGCTAAATCCACAATCTAATGGTGGAGAAGTTGGATGGGTGCGTGAAATAGATTTAGCACAAGCAGGCCCCGATGTAGCACAAAAAGTCTTTTCAACTTCTGCAGGTTCTGTAGCTAAACTGAAAATGCCAGGACAAGAAGCTTTGATTTTTGTAGAAGAAAAAACTTCTCCAATTACTAAGCATAAACTTGCTGTAGTGAATATGCCCGTTATTGTTGGCGATAAAACTCAGAATAATATAGATAACGAATTGAATCAATTTGTGTCTGATTTGGATGTTAAATCAAACTTCACAGAAAAATCGCGTGAAAAAGGATACAGTGTAGTTCCAGGATTCTCAGTGTCGGCAACAGATCATATGTTGGGTCAAATTCCTAGTTCTCGCCAAGTGCTCAATTGGACTTTTAATGCAAAAGAGGGAGCTGTAAAGAAATTCGATCTTGCTAACAGTAGAGTTATTGCGCGCGTTGATAGGTTGATTCCTGCTGGAGTTGCTCCATTATCTGAGGTGTCAGATTTTATTAAAGCTACACTTTTGAGAGATAAAAAAGCAGCAACTATAATTGATCAATTGAAATCTAAAAATCTTTCATCAATGAGCGATTATGCTCAAGCAATGAGCTCTGATATAGACTCCGTTAGGTTTGTTGATTTTAATACTAGAAACATTACCAACTTAGGCAACGAGCCTCTTTTTAATGCTTATGCAGCATACGGCCCGTTGAATAAAGTAGTTGGACCATTAAAGGGTAATATGGGCGTGTATGTTATCAATGTTATCAATCGTGAGCAATCTGAAGGAGAGTTCAACGCAGAAGAACAAAAACTACAACTACAATCAAACACAATATACCGTTTGCAAAATCAAGCAGTAGAGGAATTGAAGGATAAGATGAAAGTTGTGGATAACCGATATAAATTCTACTAACTAGCTATAATAGCTATAAAGGAATTATAATAAAAAGAGCGTTAGAATTTAATTAAATTCTAACGCTCTTTGTTATTCACTACTATTTCCTTTTTCTCTGTTTTTAGTTTTGTAGTTATGTAAGGTCTATAAATCTGTCGAGCACCTTTCAAAAATGGTAAAGTTGGTGTAATGTATAACCGGCATCACTTCAAACAAACAACTTCCAATTTGTAATCTAACAGGTTTTACACAACTTTCAAAAAACAATTGAGTTTGGACATTAGGGTCTAAAATAAAATTGTTGTCAATTGTGCATTGTCAATTAAAAAAGCCTCTTCTTTAATATTTCCATCACGTCTGAAAGCATTTCGCCATTAGCGAGCTCAAATCCTACGTGCCCGAAAGCATTCCGCTACTAGCGGTAACATTTCGGGCGCGTAGGAAATGTTCTTTATTGTCACTTGAAAAGCCTGTAAAAGCTCATTTATTTACACTTCCTAAATAAAACACCTGTAAAACCATTAAACTGTTATATTTAGCTGTCTTTGTGGTTTTTTGAAAGATGAGTAAATTAAGCTAAGAAATTCCAGGTTTAAGATTCAAGATTGCCAGAGTTTCTAAGAGTGTGAAGCTCTTTCTTGGTGAATATAGAATGAAATAGCGCATTAAATTTATAATAACTTGAAATATACGATTGATATTCACCGCATCTCTTTTATAATTATATTGATATTGTTTTGAGTGTCGAATGTAGCATGATTATAGGATGGGTGTAACCTGCTCCATGAAATAGCATGTGATTGTTTAAGGTGATGGTTTGGTAACATTGAAAAAGAGCAATTGGGTTAAATATAGAAGTGCTTGTTTACCATAATACTGTGAAATTGAATCATCCTTATTCATCAAGGAATAAAAAAAGCTGCGTTTCAATTGTTTAAAAAAGAAACGCAGCTTGAATTGTTTTATTATCACTAATAATGCTTATTTAGCAGCTTGCTCATATTTAAGCGTCATAGTGGGTTGTTCTTTTACCGAGTCTGGGCCAAAGTATTGTATTGGACCTGGGTATACATATGAAGTTTCTCTTGCCCATGTATCACGGTTTTTAGCAAACTCTTTAAAAGGAGCGCCTTCTAAGTCTACCAGAGCTTTCTGAATTACTGGTTTCATTTCGCCATGTCTGCGCTCCATGTTCAACATCATAGTTATTGGAACACCACCTGCAACCCATTCTGTAGCTGGTGAGGTTGTGTTTCTAATAGATGCCATATAGCCTGTTTTTCCGGCAGCAATAAGTAGCGAAGCTGTATAGCCTAATGAGTAGCAGTAGTTAGCGTCGAAATTTGATGGAGCAGCACAACGTCCTTCATAACCAAAGAAATGGGTAATTGTAGAGAAGTTACCGTTGTATTTCCCTTCTTTGTTCCACTCTTTAAGTTTCTTGGCAACCATTTCGCTAAGTAATTTCTCTGTTTCAATCAATGAAACCTGTACGTTTCCGTGTGGGTCGCGATCGTGTGTCAACTGAAGAGCTACTGTCGATGGTAAGCTTTCGTATATTTTAGAATTTTCCTCAGATAGTTTGTGAATAATGTATTCTCTTTTCATTGAACGGCGGATAGCGTCAAATTCAACTTGATTTTCAGCAAGGAAGTCATTTAATTCTGCAATCAAACCCTTCATTGCAGGAATAAATTCAATTAGTCCTTCAGGAATCAATACAGTTCCAAAATCTCTACCGTCTTCAGCACGTTTTGCTACAATTTTTGCAATGTCAGTTACGATATCGTCTAGCGATTGTTCTTTGGCAGCTATTTCTTCGGATATAATACAAATGTTGGGTTGTGTTTGTAAAGCACACTCAAGAGCGATATGCGAAGCGGAACGACCCATTAATTTTATAAAATGCCAATATTTACGTGCTGAATTACAGTCGCGTTGAATATTGCCAATCACCTCTGAGTATACTTTACACGCAGTATCAAAACCAAATGAAGTTTCAATTAACTCGTTTTTCAAGTCACCGTCAATTGTTTTTGGACAACCAATAACTTGTACACCTGCATCTATAGATTTGTAGTACTCGGCAAGAACACTTGCATTAGTATTTGAGTCGTCGCCACCAATTATCACGAGGGCTTTAATATCTAGTTCTTTAAGTATTTCTAATCCTTTGTTGAAATCTTCTTTAGTTTCAAGCTTTGTTCTTCCCGAACCAATTATATCAAAACCGCCAGTGTTGCGATATTCATCAATAATATCAGAGGTCAATTCTTTGTATTGGTGGTTAATAAGTCCTGCTGGACCTAATATAAATCCATATAGTTTGCTCTCTTTGTTTATGCTTTTGATACCATCAAAGATACCCGCTATTACATTGTGCCCTCCTGGAGCTTGACCACCCGAAAGTATAACACCTACATTTTTTGCAGGAAGCGATTCTGATTCTTTAGATTCAACAAACTTAATAATTGGTCTGCCATAAGTGTGTGGAAAAAGTTTTTTTATCTCTTCTTCATCGGCAACTGCAGTTGTGGCTGCTCCTTCTTCTATAGCTACATTTTTTTCTAATACAGCTGGTTTTTTTGGAACATAGCTGGCTCTTGCAATTGATAAAGCGCTTTTAATCATATTTCTTTGTTTTTTAATAATATATATACATAAGTTAGCAAAATGTTTGTTTTGGCTTGCAAAAATAACATTTTAATTTGAGATTTGGAATTATTGTCACATCAAAATATGTTAATGATAAGCATTTAACTGTTTGCTTAATAGCATCTTCTGTTTTTAGAGAGTCAATTTTTCAATCAATTATATTTGCAATTGTTTTGTCTATTTGTCGCATTGTACATACAATATAGCATTGTTTATAGAACAGTAATAATAAAGTTCGTTTTAGCAGATTAGAATAAACATTATTGTTATGGTTTTGTTTTTATGTTCTATCTACACAATCAATTATTCAATAAATATTTAGGATGCATAAGCTTACAGGTTTCTTTTTTATAATAGCTATTTTATTACCTGCTCTTGTATTTTCTCAAAATGGGACAATAAAAGGGACAATTACAAATGCCAAAACAAATGAACCTATTGAGTTTGCTGGTATCCAAGTTCAAGGAACTACTATAGGCACTACTTCTGAAGAAGGTGGTGTTTTTGAAGTAACCAATGTAAAGCCTGGTTTTGTGAGACTCATTATTAGTTTTATCGGATTCGAAACCACCGTGTCTTCGGAGATACAGATAATGGGAAATCAAACTTCGTTTATTGAAATTAGCTTGCAAGAATCATCTGTGAAATTAGAGGCAATTACAGTTCGACCCAACTATAATGCAAAGCGTATAGAGAGTCCTATTTCTGTTATATCTGTTGGTGTTCGGGATATAGAAAAAGGAGCCGGTGTTAATCGTGATGTTTCAAAAGTTTTGCAAACATTGCCAGGAGTAGGAGCCACCGACCCCAATCGCAACGATTTGATTGTGCGTGGAGGGGGACCTTCTGAAAATGTTTTTTATCTTGATGGAATTGAAATACCCATTATCAATCACTTTGCTACGCAAGGTTCTTCGGGTGGAGTAGTAGGAGTTATCAATCCCGATTTTGTGGAAGAGATTAGTTTCTACACGGGCGCTTTCCCTGCCAATAGAACCAATGCATTGAGCTCAGTGATGGAGATAAGGCAAAGAGATGGCAGCCAAGACAGAATACATACAAAACTCTCAGTAGGGGCATCAGACGCAGCTGTTACAGTTGATGGTCCTATCAATGAAAAGTCCACCTTTATTGTTTCGGCACGTCAGTCTTATCTTCAATTACTTTTTAAGTTAATTGGTTTACCTTTTCTGCCCACTTACAATGATTTTCAAGCTAAGTACAAACTTAAAATAGATAATAAAAATGAATTGACCTTTATTAGTATTGGTGCAATCGATAATATGGTGCTTAATACCGACTTGGAAGAGACAGGAACAGAATCGCAAAAGTATCTACTCTCTTATCTTCCTGTTTATAAACAGTGGAACTACACAATTGGAGGTATTTATAAGCATTTTGGTGATAAGTTTATAGATAGCTGGGTGTTGAGTAGAAGTATGTTGCGTAATGAAAATTATAAGTATAGAGATAATGATGACTCGTTGGAAGAAAATAAAATCTCTAACTACATATCAGACGAAGCAGTAAATAAGTTGCGTTTCGAGCGAGAGTACCCTTATATGGCAATAAAGCTAAAAGTGGGTGCGGGTGTAAACTATGCCAACTATAGCAACAGCTCTTTTCGCAATATTTATCGCAATGAGGGTATAGAGTTGCAGGAATATGATACTGAGCTAGACTTTTTCGGTTATCAAATGTTTGCTCAACTGTCAGATGATTTTATCGACAAACGATTGAAGCTTTCATTGGGTGTGAGTATAGTAGGCAATAACTTTAACGACAATATGAAAAACCCACTTAATCAGTTATCTCCTCGTTTATCAGCCTCTTACGAGATATCGGATAAATGGGACATTAATGCAAATATTGGTCGTTATGCATCACAGCCCGCCTATACAACAATGGGTTTCAAGAGAGGTGGAGAGTTTGTTAATAAAAACGAGAATCTTAAATATATAACCTCTAACCAAGCAATTGCAGGATTTGAATACCAACCAGGTAGCAATATGCGCTTAAGTGTAGAAGGATTTTACAAACAGTATGCTCGTTATCCTTTTTCAGTAGATGATGGTATTAGCATAGCTAGCAAGGGAACAGAGTATGGACAGGTGGGCGACGAAGAGATTACTTCTACCGGAAAAGGTAGAGCATACGGTGTGGAGGTGTTGTATAAATTAGTTGATTGGAACAACTTGAATTTAAGTACAACATACACTTTTTTTAGGAGCGAATTTACAGATAAAGATAATGTCTATCGTCCTTCTTCATGGGACACACGTCATATGGTAAACTTGATTGCTAGCTACAAATTTAAAAGGGGCTGGAATGTATCTGCTCGCTGGCGTTTTAGTGGAGGAGCTCCTTATACTGATATAGATTGGGAATTGTCTGAAAATAAAGCTGCATGGAATATTACCAATCAATACTATTTAGATTACGACAACTTCAATACACTTCGTTTAACAAGCAATCATTCACTCGATTTGAGAATCGATAAAGAAATCTATTTTAATAAGTTTGCGCTGAATTTTTATGCCGATGTTCAGAACGCTTATAATTTCCAGTCTCAAAGCGTACCTATTTATACGAACAAAGATGTAGAGGGTAATATACTAGAACATGAGAGTGGAGATATTGATAAACAAGGTGTTCGCCTGTTAGATAATACATCTGGAAGTGTTTTACCTGCTATTGGGGTAATGATTAAGTTTTAAAAAGTGGTGTGAAGTTTGTGCTTTAGATGCCAAATGGAACATAACTATTTTAGGTGAAGTCTTAAAATAATTCCCTCGACTCTGTGCAAGAGCTGAATCGATTGACGGTTTACAAATTATGTTTTTATAGTATAGTTATAAGGGCGGTGGAACTGCTCTAAATAAGTGAGATAATGAAGGAATGGATTTAGCTTCTTCCCAATTGGCCATCCCCATTGTCCAAACTAAAGTATTGGGTGTGAGCTGTCCTTGTTTTACTATTTGCTGTAGCTGTGACTCTTTAAAAGGTCCTTGTTGCACTCCCCCTATTGCAATATGATACATTGGCTCTTTTGGTATTGGCGGAGGACTCTCTTTTCTTAAATTAGCGTTAACTATAGCGTCAGATTTCACAGATGCAAGATGCCCATCTTGATATTCAGCCATTTCTTGTGCCATTTTCCTTGCCCTATCTAGTCCGATACCAGAACCTATGGTATTATTAGGAATATTTCTAGTGTCAGTTGGCTTGCTCAAAGGACTTCTAAACGAATCGGTAAATGGTGTTTGTGTATAATGGCTCTTATTGTGTGCAATCTTTTTTTCAATCCGTTTGTCAATCACTTTCTTTACATCTTCTGGCAGTATTATTTTTTCTACTGAAAACTTCAAAAGTTCTAAACCGTAGTCAGAATAGTCGTTTTTTAGAGCAATGGTGAGTTCGCTTGAAAACTCATTAAGGTTTGAGACAAGGTCAAGAATAGTAATTTTTGACATAATCAGATAATCTGTGAATCTTGCAACTACAAAATTGAGTAATTCCTTTTGCACACTTTCTGCAGTGAATTTTCCATCAACTCCTACTACATTACGGATAAATTTTATTGGATTAGATTTTACTTGAAAACAATATAACCCCGATGCATGCATGCTAACAGAGTCAATGTCTGAATCGTGCATAACAATGGGGTTTTCTGTGCTCCAGTGCATATTCCAAAATTGCTTTGTATTTACAAAGTAGATATCCACTTTAAAAGGTGAGTCAAAATCGTATTTCCACCTTTTGAGGGTGGCAAGAATAGGCATGTTGGTTGTAGTCAGGTTGTAGCACCCTGGCTCATATACGTCTGCATACTGTCCATCACTAACCAATACAGCTACTTGTGTTTTGTCCACTATAAGATGCGCTCCATTTTTTACTTCCGTTTTATAGCGTGGAAAATGCCAAATCAATATGTCCGACATATTATTAGTCCATTCAATGATATCTATATATTCTCTGAATTTTTTTAGTTTAATCTTGCTGAATATACTCATAGCTATTCATTTTTATAGTGGTTAAATAAATATATTGGCTACTATACTTTTCTGAAATATATTCGTAAACTTATAAGAGTTCTATAAAATGAACCTGCACTATTTGCGCAATATTTAGTGTTTTATCCGCATTAACAATTGATGCAAATAGGACTATTTGTGCACAAATAGAGAGTAACTTTCTTTTAGTCAGCGTTATGTGTGTGCAAGTGGTTTAACCTGTTTTTATCAGTAACATATTTAATTAAAATCTTTCACTTTAATTGAAACTCCGTAGGATTTGTGAAAATGAATATAAAGTTTGAATAATTCGAATAAAACGGGAACCGAAAACATTGAATAATTATTTTGATACTTATTGTTTTGGAGTGTAACAACAGTATTGATCAACCAAAAAAGTGGTCAACGTATATCAGGCATAAACAATCTGCAAATAGTTAACATCTTACAGCTATT
>CAZIUT010000038.1:0-1679 GCA_964542545.1 uncultured Dysgonomonadaceae bacterium
ATGACTTGATACCCATATCATTGGGATTAGGTTTAAACACATGGCTGAACGATCGATTTGGTATCGGACTCCAAGGAGACTACCTTTTGATGCCTCATAAAGATGTTGCTAACTCAATGCAAGGGACCGTTAGACTCATGTGGCGTATTGGTGGCAAGTCGAAGAAAGCACAACCTGTAATGCATTATGTAGACAGAGAAACCATTGTTCAAGCACCACCTGTAGAGGTTGAAAGAATTGTAGAAGTTCCAGTTAATGTAGCATCTGAGATGTGCGAACTATTCAATAACATCTACTTTGATTTTGACAAAGCGACAATTACGCGCGAAAGTCATGAAACATTAGATAGAATTGCAGATATTCTGAAAGGCGATACCTCAGTAAAATATTTGGTTACAGGATATACCGATGCTTGGGGTAGCGATGAATATAACATGGATTTATCTAGAAGACGTGTTGGCGCAGTAGTTCAAGAGTTAGAAAATAGAGGAGTACCCACCAGTATGATGAAATATAGAGGTGTGGGTAAGAAAGTTTCTTATGCTCCAGCCGAAGCTCCTGTAGAAGTGAGAAAAGGTGACCGCAAGGTAGGAGTAGAAATCATCTCTAATATGGACTATTGGAACTATATTCCAAAGAATGATTTAGATATGTAAGATAAGAAATACACTTCTCTAATAACTTAACGTTATTAAGATGAGCATAGTTTTAAAAACCCGAAAGAAGAGTAAAATCTTTTTTCGGGTTTTTTTAGGTCAAAAAGTTGTGAATAAGTAAAACAGACTCTTTAAGAAAAAACTAATTGCAAATAATTATTTATTTCCACAATGTGTATATCGCAGATTAGTAGCCTATGTTTTTAAACATTCCTACCGAGGTGTTTGCAATTTTTCAGATCATGTTCGTCGTATACACGGCGGTGGATTTGATTCCTAACTGATTTTCGCCATGTTTTATAACTAGTTTAAAAAAACAACAGTGTTTTATTTGCAAACTGAAAGTTGTGCACTAATAAAATTAGATGAGTGTGGAGTAAAGTATGGATCACCAGTAAAACTATGTGTTTACTATGGCTATTTGTTGTAGAACGTTGTCCATAAACCCTATGAAATAAAAAATCCGATTTCACAGAGCAAACCCATTTACTCTTCTTGCCTTGACGGAAAAAAACAACTATAAAAAGTCAAGACTGTGGTTACTCGTATGCTTGCAGATAATGCGAAAATGCACCTGGTAACAGTTTTGTGTTTTTTGATGCTGTTTACTATCAATTTACAATCTATTATACTCACTGAACACTCTTTTGGTAGAGGCGATGAGATTTCCTACGCGTAGGACACTTTTTTGTAAGTTGTGATGCCAAATCCTACGGGTAGGATTGAATTTTGCAAGTGTAGATGAGAAATCATACAGATAGGATTGAGATTTGTAAGTATAAATAACAAATTCTACTTGTAGGATTGAGATTTGTAAGTGTAGATAAGAAATCTTTTATGTAGGATTGAATTTGGTTAGTATAAATGGCAAATCCTACATGTAGGATTAAACTTTGTAAATATAAGTAACAAATTCTACATGTAGGATAGAAAAAACAGAGTTTACATCTGATTTCCTACGTGTAGGATTGCTCACACGAACTACCAAAAAAGCGTGCTACGTGTAAGATTTGTTGTGCGAAC
>CAZIUT010000038.1:1779-12717 GCA_964542545.1 uncultured Dysgonomonadaceae bacterium
TTGCTCACACGAACTACCAAAAAAGCGTGCTACGTGTAAGATTTGTTGTGCGAACATCCAAAAAGGTGTGCTACGTGTAAGATTTGTTGTGCGAACTTCCAAAAAAGCGTGCTACGTGTAGGATTTGTTGTGCGAACTTTCAAAAAGGCGTCCTACGTGTAGGATTTGTTGTGCGAACTTTCAAAAAGGCGTCCTACGTGTAGGATTTGTTGTGCGAACTTCCAAAAAGGCGTCCTACGTGTAGAATTATTTTTAATGACTCAAGAAGAAGCGGCCAAGTAGAAGGATGCTTTGTAAATAGTGATGAAAGAGCGCAGAGTATGCTGGATAGGTTATAAAGAATGACAAAGAAAGAGAGCGTTTGTAAGTTTAGAAATTGACACTTAGCTTCATCAAAAGATTTATAACCGTATAATTCATCTCTTTAGCTTTAATCACAGCTGCATTTACTATTTCATAGTATCAAAATCAGTAATCCACAAATCAACATTGTTTTCCATCACGCTCAATATGCTATTCTTCTCAGTCTCGGAAAAAGAGTTCCCAAACAACCAAAGACGGTTCAGTTTATCGTTTTGAGAGATATCGAGCAACTTAATCTGTTGTTAAAAACTAACAAGCGCACTAATACTCTATTCATAGACAGATCTAGAGCGCTAAGTTGATTAATAGAAGAGTCCAAAAAAAATCAACTCTTATCAGAAAGAAAAATTATTTAACACACGCTCCATCTTTTCTTTTATCTCTTGGGTACACAAATTGCCAATACTACCTTGATGGGTGTGATTCACCTCTTTGTTAGAGACAAACAGATTATTTTGCACCTCTTGCCCCACTTCTATATAAGCATCACGAAAAGGTGTTCCACTAAGCACCCTATTGTTTACCTCCTCAACGGTAAACAGATAGTCATATTTAGTATCGTCTAAAATATTTCTGTTGACAGATACATTTTCCAACATAAAGCATGACATGCTTAATATCTCTTTCAATGTTTCTATTGCAGGAAATAACACTTCTTTTAATAATTGATAGTCGCGATGATATCCATGAGGTATATTTGTTGTCATCAATGTCAACTCGTTGGGCAAGCTTTGCAATCTATTACTATGTGCACGGATCAATTCCCAAACATCGGGGTTCTTTTTATGGGGCATAATGCTCGACCCAGTTGTCAACTCCTGCGGATAGGAGATGAAAGCATAGTTTCCCGATAAGTACATACAGTTATCATCTGCTAATTTGTTCAATGTGAAGGCAATATTGGCCATTGATTGTGCCAATATACGCTCAGTTTTACCACGCCCCATTTGTGCAGCAACTACATTGTAATTCATAGTAGCAAAGTTCAACTCCTCAGTGGTTATATCTCTGTCGATAGGAAACGAACTGCCATAACCAGCAGCAGACCCTAAAGGATTCTGATTAGTTACATTCCATGCAGCTACCAATGTGTGCATATCGTCGATAAGCGTTTCAGCAAAAGATCCAAACCAAAGTCCAAAAGACGAGGGCATAGCAATTTGTCCATGAGTATAGCCGGGCATCAATACATCTTTGTGTTTCTCGCTCAGGTTTTGCAACAAATCGAAAAGAGAAACAACCCCATCTTTAATGCTCAAGATTTCATCTTTCAAGAAGAGCTTCAAATCGACCAACACCTGATCGTTGCGTGAACGTCCAGAATGTATTTTCTTTCCAATCTCTCCAAGTCTGTTTATCAACATCGACTCAACTTGAGAGTGAATATCCTCAGCATCGTCATCTAATGAGAAATTCCCTTTCTCTACCTCCTTTAAAATATTTTTGAGCTCAGCATGTAATATCTCTTCCTCATCAGGTTGCATCAATCCTATTGTGGTAAGCATCTTGATGTGAGCCAAAGAACCAATGATATCGTATTTTGCCAAACGCAAATCAAGCTCTCTGTCTTTGCCTACAGTAAAGTTTAAAACAGCTTTGTCGGCATCGAAGCCTTTGTTCCAGATTTTCGACATTGTATTTTATAGTTTTAATTATTTCTTTTATTACTCAGTTGTGATTCTTTGTAAATTGTGGTTAACTGATTGATAAACTTGATATAGCCATCAATTCCCTGTTCTAATTCTTTGATAAGCACAAACTCGTCAGACTGGTGAGAACGCTCCGACTCGCCAGGTCCAATTTTAATGGCAGGACAGCTAAGTCGCATCCAATCGGATGTTGTGGGCGAAACATAAGTTTCTGTTTTAAGCCTTTCTAAACATTTCATTAATAAATGGCTTTGGGGTGTTCCTGAACTTTTGTTGGTGAGCGAACGAGCTTTCAAATCACTTTTTATTGTGGCTTGCAACTGTTCCATAATTTCAGTATTGGTATAGCAATCTGTTGGACGAATGTCTACAACAAACGTACAGCTATCTGGCACCACATTGTGTTGCGAGCCTGCATTTATCTGTGTTACGGTGAGTTTCACTTCGCCCATTGTAGGAGATATCTTATCGAACTTTACAGATTGTAAAACCTTAATATCTTCAAGGGCAATATAAATGGCATTCACCCCCTCGTTTCGTGCAGCATGTCCGCTTTTTCCTTTTGCTTCACCATCAATTACGAGTAGTCCTCGCTCGGCAATTGCTGCTCGCATCCCTGTAGGTTCTCCTACAATTGCAAAATCAACAAAAGAGAGCTTTTCAGACAACAGACGCATTCCATTTGCTCCAGAGTTTTCCTCCTCAGCAGAAAGCACCAACAAAAGATTGAAGGGCAGCTCTTGATTATAGAAATGCAAAAAGGTTTGTAACAAACTAACAACACTTGCTCCTGCATCGTTACTGCCTAATCCGTAAACATGTGTCGGAGACAGTGGAGCATCAAAAGGATCAAATGTATAACCTTTTGCAGGACGAACCGTATCGATATGCGAATTGAGCATAAAGGTAGGCTTTGATACATCGAAGTGTGGTTGTTTCACAATTATATTATTGCTAATGCGCTCCGATTCTACTCCTCGCTGTGAGAGGTAGTTAGTCAAATAGTTTGCACGCATCTGCTCTTCACCTGAAAAAGATTGAAGCGATACCAATTTACGCAACAATACGGTTGCTTCGTTCACACATTTACTTTGCAATTGTTTCATGACTGCGAATTAACTTTGTTCCCTTTTCATTTAAAATGTTTTTTGCATGCATAATCAACACCTCCGATACTCCCTCATCAATAGCATTAAAAGAGTTGTGCAATTTAGGTATCATTCCTCCTGCAATAATATTATCATTTTTATAAGTTTGATACTGCTCTTTGGTCAACGACAAAAAGATGCTATCTGCATTGTCGACATCTTTCAACACTCCCTCTTTCTCGAAGCAGTAGTAAAGCGTTGTTTCTGCTAATTGAGACATTGCCACAGATATTGTATAAGCCACAGTATCTGCATTGGTATTGAGCAACGTTCCTTGCTCGTCATGAGTAATGGCACAAAAAACTGGAACAATATCCTTCTCCAACAAATCGTTAATAAAAGAAGCGTTAACTTTACTAGGGTTAGTATCACCAACATATCCATAATCTACGGGACAAGGTGAACGTTTTATTGCGGGGACAGTGTTAGCATCAGCTCCAGAAAGACCAATTGCATTGCAACCATTTTTCTGCAACAAGGCTACAATACTCTTATTAATCCATCCAGCATATACCATGGTTACCAATTTCAATGTTTCGCCATCAGTTACCCGGCGTCCTTCAATCATTGTGGTTTTAACACCCAAGTCCATAGCTATCTTCGAGGCCATTACACCACCACCATGCACTAATATTTTTTTTCCTTCAATCTGTTGAAAATCTGCTAGGAAAGAGGCCAACGACTCAGGATTATCAACTATATTGCCACCAATTTTGACAACTTTTATTTTCTTACTGTTCTGCATACTTTGTATGATGTTTGTTTTTTCTAAAATAGACCCTCTCTTCTCTTCATCCCCAAATCTTTTAAAAGAAGACTTTGAATAAGTACTTTTGAAGAAAGCTTTAAACTATAAGTTCTGTAATATCTCGCTCAGCACAACTTGTGCCGACACTACCCTATTGGTAGCTTGAGGAATGACTATAGATTGCGCACTATCAATTACCTCATCACTAACAATCATATTTCTACGAACGGGGAGACAATGCATAAAGCGAGCATTGTTGGTAAGATTCATTTTCTTTATATCAACCGTCCAATCTCTATCGGTGCTCAACACCTTCCCATAGTTGGGATCTGCAAAGGCAGACCAGTTCTTAGCATAGATAAAGTCAGCATCTTTATATGCTCTTTCTTTATCATACTCTACAATGGCATCTTCTACAAAATCTTTGTGTAACTCATATCCTTCGGGGTGTGTAATCACAAACTCATAATCTGTAGCATTCATCCATTCAGCAAATGAATTGGGAACCGCCTGTGGCAATGATTTAGGGTGCGGAGCCCAAGTAAGAACCACTTTAGGCTTTGCCTTCTTTTTAAATTCTTCAATTGTAATCAAATCAGCAAAACTTTGTAACGGGTGACGAGTAGCAGCCTCCATGCTAAACACTGGTTTTCCTGAATATTGAATAAACTGATTGAGAATAGTTTCATTATAATCATCAATCTTACTCTGAAACTGTGCAAATGATCGTACACCAATCACATCGCAATAAGCGCCCATTACGGGTATTGCTTCCAGCATGTGCTCTGGTTTGTCGCCATCCATAATTACCCCTGTTTCTGTTTCCAACTTCCAAGCTCCTTGATTCACATCAAGCACCATTACATTCATTCCTAAATTAAGTGCTGCTTTTTGTGTACTCAAACGAGTGCGCAAACTAGAATTAAAGAAAATAAGTAATGCTGTTTTATTCTTTCCTAACTTTTGATTAGCAAGTGGATTTTCTTTCACTGCTTTTGCTTTCAGCAAAGCATCTTGTATATTGCCAATATCTTTTACCGATGTGAAATTTCTCATTGTTGTGTCTGTTTTTTAAATGCATCAATAAATATATCTATCTCTTCTTTAGAAATTGAAAGGGGTGGCAACAATCGCATCACATTATTTTTAGCACCACCAGTGAATATATGATTCTCAAATAACAGTTTGTTGCGCAAGTGGGCATATTCAGGCTCTAATTCAACACCAATCATCAACCCTTTCCCCCTTATTGCTTTAATACCCATGCAAGCCTTGAGTTGCTCTTGTAAATATGCTCCCATATTTGCAGCATTCTCTATCAAGCCTTCTTCTTTTATCACATCTAACACAGCAATAGCTGCTACACAAGCCAAGTGGTTGCCCCCAAAAGTAGTGCCCAGCATACCTTTTTTAGGATCTATATCTGGAGAAATAAGAATCCCTCCAATAGGGAAACCATTCCCCATTCCTTTTGCCATTACAATTATATCGGGCTTAACGTTGGCATATTGATGAGCAAAGAACTTACCTGAGCGTCCATAACCAGATTGCACCTCATCTGCAATAAGAACAACATTGTGCTTGTTGCATAGTGCTTGCAACTGTTCCATGAATTTTGTTTCTGCAACAAAGATACCAGCCACACCTTGAATCGGCTCTATTATGACTGCAGCATAATCGTCAGTTTGTAATGCTTTATCAACAGCTTCAATATCGTTGAATGGAACAAAAGTAACTTCATGCCCCTTGTTAAGTGGTGCTTGAATGGTGGGATTGTCACTTATAGCAACAGCACCCGATGTGCGACCGTGAAAAGCCTCGTTAAAAGCAAGCACTCGTTTCTTTCCTGTTTGAAAAGAAGCAAGCTTCAAAGCATTTTCGTTTGCTTCAGCACCTGAATTACATAGAAATAGTGAATATTCTGAATATCCAGCAATCTCTCCCAATTTATCGCTCAACTGCACTTGTAGACTATTTTGAACAGAATTGGAGTAAAAGCCAATAGTATCAATTTGCTTTTTAAGCATACTGGTGTAATGCGGATGAGTGTGACCAATAGATATAACAGCATGTCCGCCATACAGGTCTAAGTATTCTACCCCATTTTTATCCCACACTTTACATCCTTTAGCTTTCACAGGCTCTATGTCCCAAAGCGAATAAACATCAAAGAGTCCGCCTTTGGTTGTTTTGTTTGTTTCTTGATTCTTGTTTTCCACTTTTCAATTTATTTTTCAATGTTATTTGATTCTTTTATAAAAAAGGGTTCACTTCGACAGGCTGAGTAATCGAGATCCAGAGACTACGACACCGAAGTATTAGGCCTTTTATTGATAACACAATTAAAATGCACTCCCTTTCAATAGTAATCCTTCATTTTCAGCAAAGCCAAACATCAGATTCATATTTTGAACAGCCTGTCCCGACGCTCCTTTTAAAAGATTGTCGATGATAGATGTAATGTGAATATATCCGTTGTGAAAAGAAATATGCAACAAGCTTTTGTTGGTATTTACTACCTCTTTCAAGCTAATATCTTGATCAGAAACAAAAACAAAAGGAGAATCTTTGTAATAGTCCTTGTAAAAAGATATCATCTCTTGTTCACTCTGGTAACCGCTCCATTTAGTGTAAACACTAGCAAATATGCCGCGTGCAAAATCGCCACGCATGGGCACAAATTGCATTTCGGGTACATTCTGAGTTTCGTTTAATGAGAGAGTGTGTTTAATCTCGCCAAGATGTTGATGCGTGAAAGCTTTATAAACCGATAGATTAGAAGCGCGATAGCTGAAGTGTGTTGTATCAGATGGTCGCTTGCCTGCACCAGTAGACCCTGTTATGGCATGAATATGTATTTCGTTGGTCAGCTGCTTCATCTTTGCCAAAGGCAATAGTGCCAGCAATATAGAAGTAGCAAAACAACCAGGGTTGGCAATGTTATTGGCTTTTTGAATAGCATCTTTATTTAGTTCGCACAATCCATATTCAAAACTTCTGTTTTGAAAGGTAGGAGTCAATCTAAAGTCATTGCCCAAATCTATCACTTTGCACGACGCAGGAATGTCGTTCTTATTAAGGAACTTTTCGGACAATCCATGTCCCAAACAAAGAAATAGCACATCAGGCTTGCCCATAGAATCGGTGAAAACTAAATCTGTTTCGCCCATTAAATCGCGATGTATAGACGATAGAGAAATACCCACCGAAGTGGTACTAACCACCGATTCAATCTGAACTTGTGGATGATGCATCAATATCCGCAGTAACTCACCAGACGTATAACCTGTTCCTCCTACTATGCTTGCTTTTATCATATCGTTTTTGTGTCTTATTTGTCTTTGTGAACCGAATAATAAATTTTTAATGGATTGGCCAATACTTTTGTAAAACCTACCACATCTTGTCCTGAAAAAGATTTGTTGCTTTCTCCATAGTCTCCAAAGTCTGAGTTCATCAAATCATAATCACTATTGCAAGCAAGAATTGAAAAGTGATAAGGGCGCAACTCCACTTCAACCGTTCCGGTTATATACTTTTGCGTATCATCTAAAAATGTTTCTATATTGCGCATCACTGGCTCTAAATATTGAGCTTCGTGTAGTAGCTGGCCATACCAATTGCTCAATTGATCTTTCCAGTATAATTGATGCTTTGTTAATATATGTTTCTCCAGCAGATGATGAGCTTTCACCAATATTAATGGAGATGGAGCTTCGAAAGCTACTCTGCCTTTAGTACCAATAATAGTGTCACCCACATGCACATCGCGGCCAATACCAAAACGAGAAGCTATTTTATGGAGTTTTCGTATAAGTTCAATAGGAGTCATTGTTTCGTTGTTGAGCGAAACAGGTTCGCCCTTCTCAAAACCAATAGTAATTCTTTCAGCTCCAAAATCAGTTATCTGAGATGGATAAGCCTCTTCGGGTAGAATACCAGAAGACTTGAGTGTTTCTACACCTCCAACACTTGTTCCCCACAAACCTTGATTGATAGAATATTTAGATTCTTCCCATGAAGATTCAAAACCATGCTTTTTAAGATAGTCTATCTCTTGTTGTCGCGACAATTCTAACTCTCTCACAGGCGCAACTATTTGCACATTGGGTGCAAGGACCTCAAACACCAAGTCGAAACGAACCTGATCGTTACCCGCCCCAGTACTACCATGAGCCACATAGTCTGCACCCATCTTGTTTACGTGATCAACTATGGCCATTGCTTGAAAAAAACGTTCGGAACTAACAGACAATGGATAAGTGTTATTTTTAAGTACATTCCCAAAAATGAGATATTTAATGCCTTTGTTGTAATAATCCTCAACAGCATCGATGCATGTATGAGTTGTAGCACCAAGACTAAAAGCTCGCGCCTCTATTTGTGCAGCTTCCTCATCCGAAAACCCACCTGTGTTAACAATTACAGTGTGCACCTCCCATTTTTTTTCATTGATTAAGTAAGGTACACAAAACGATGTATCGAGACCTCCACTAAATGCTAAAACTACTTTTTCTTTCATATTTCTATATGTTTTTAAAACGGTTGGCTGAGATATGTCAGCCATATTCTTATTTCTTGAATTTTCTGTTTGAATTCTTCCTTTTGATAATTGGCTTTACAATTTTATTTGCAAAAGGTTTCGGTGCAGGAGTTGGGCCAGGTTGATCTTTTGGGTCGTGCAACAATCCTGTGCATAAACACATTTTGTAATCATTCCGTTGCAAAACATCATAATTTCTGCACCCTTGACAACCTTTCCAAAACTCTTTATCATCGGTCAACTCAGAAAAAGTAACAGGTTTAAAGCCCAACTCAGTATTCATTTTCATAACGGCCAAACCTGTAGTTATACTAAATATCTTTGCTTTGGGATAGAGTTTTCTTGAAAGATCGAATATGCGACGCTTTATTTTTCGAGCAAAACCTTGCCCGCGATAATCAGGATTGACAATTAAACCCGAGTTGGCAACAAACTTTCTGTGCCCCCAAGTTTCAATATATGCAAAGCCAACCAGCGTGTCGCCGTCTAAAGCAATAACAGATTTGCCAGATTGCATTTTTTCTTGAATATATTCTGGACTACGTTTTGCGATTCCAGTTCCTCTAGCTTGCGCCGATATGTAAACTAAATCGCATATAGGTTGTGCATATTGTAAATGGCTACTATCTGCCACATGAATTATTACGTTCATTGATACAGTTATAATAAAAAGAAGTGAATGTTTATGTATATGGGTAAGGTGCAAAGCAACTATTGAAAGAATTCATGAAACCTAGAAGGCTTCAAAAATCAAGCATTAAAAAAGCATCGTCGTCGAACAACTCTATTTGCTTCTATTGAGGTAATATGTGAGAATATTTTCTTCATTTGAGATTGCAAATGTAAATAAAATATTCGTATTTCCTACAATATTGATAGATAATTTCCTAAATCAATAAGAAAAAGATATTATCATAGCCTTTTTAAAGAACTCACATGAACTTCGATAAAGATTTAATTGACATTTTGAATAAAAAACACTACTTTTGTTATAGCGAAAAATATAAAATGGTGTTTTTCTATTCAGGTAACTGCTATGAGCAACTCTGATTTGAGCCCATCCTAGCAAAACTATCCAATATCTTCACACCAAAAGTACTCACCCTAAAATAAAGAAAAGACTATGACACAATCAATGAAGTATCGTGCCTACACGCTTCACAATTACATGGAAATACCACAAATAAAAAATCTCTCTCCTCAAGATATTGAAGCAATTGAAGTTGTTGGCAGAGTGCTTCCATTTAAAGCAAACAACTATGTTGTTGAGCAACTAATCGATTGGAACAACATCCCCAACGACCCTATATTCACACTTACATTTCCTCGCAAAGAAATGTTGTCTGAAGATCACTACACTCAAGTGTTAAAAATGCTTGACAGCGATCCTAGAGACCCAGTTTATAAAGAAAAAATAGATGCTATACGCAGAACCCTCAACCCAAACCCTGCTGGACAGGAACATAATGTGCCTACTTTAGAAGGCAACAAACTAGATGGGATGCAACACAAATATAGGGAAACAGTGCTATTTTTTCCAAGCCAAGGACAAACCTGTCATGCCTATTGTACCTTCTGTTTTAGATGGCCACAGTTTTCTGGTATGAGCGACTTGAAATTTGCAATGAAAGAAGCAGATTTATTACATCAATACTTGCTAGAGAACAAAGAAGTAACCGACGTGCTTTTCACTGGCGGCGACCCACTTACAGCTACAAGCGGAATATTATCTACTTACATTGAGCCAATGCTCACAGAAGAGTTCGATCATATACGTACAATCAGAATAGGCTCCAAAGCCCTATCCTACTGGCCCTATCGATTCCTTACCGACAAAGATGCCGATAACTTAATCGAGTTGTTTACAAAAGTGAGAAAGGCGGGTAAAAACATTGCTTTTCAAGCACACTTCAACCATCCAACCGAACTTTCTACTGATGCAGTAAAAGAAGCAATAGAACGTATTAAAAGTACAGGTGCACAAATACGAACACAATCTCCACTACTTGATAAAATAAACAACTCTCCTGAAATATGGACTGAGATGTGGAAAAAGCAAGTAGACTTGGGTTGTATACCCTACTACATGTTTATTGCACGAGACACAGGCTCTAAAGCATTCTTCGAAGTGCCACTTGACAAAGCTTGGGAGTTGTTTCGCGAAGCATACGCAAGTGTTAGCGGCATTTGCCGGACAGTGAGAGGCCCTAGCATGAGTGCTTTCCCTGGGAAAGTAGTTGTAACAGGTGTTACGGAAATAAAAGGAGAAAAGGTATTTATCTTGAATTTCCTTCAATGCCGCAACCCAGATCTTGTGGGCATGCCTTTCTTTGCCAAATACAATGCAGATGCTACTTGGCTTGACCAATTAGAGCCAGCATTTGGAGAAAAAGAATTTTTCTACGAAAAAGACAATCTTCTGGGCCAATACTCAGACAGCGAAGATTTGTGGGAGTAGAATAAGCAACCATATAATATGCACCCTAA
>CAZIUT010000039.1:0-12325 GCA_964542545.1 uncultured Dysgonomonadaceae bacterium
TTATTTTTACACAAAAATACAACGAATGATTAAGTTTCACATCATAGAATCGGGAAATTTTATGGCAGATGGTGGCGCAATGTTTGGCCCCATCCCTAAAATGTATTGGGAACGTAAATATCTAAGCAACGAAAACAATCTGTGCGTGATGGCTATGCGCTGCCTTTTTGTGGAGACAGAAAATAGGCGCATTCTTATAGATACAGGAGTGGGCAACAAGCATGAATTGAAGTTTTATCAGCCTCACAACCTCAAAGATATAGTGGAGGAGATTAGGAAAATTGGCTATGAACCAAGCGAAATAACAGATGTTGTGTTGACTCACCTCCATTTCGATCATTGTGGCTATTCCACCTGTTTTGATGAAGATAAAAAAGTTATCCCCACTTTTCCCAATGCAGCCTATTGGTTGAGCAAAGCACAATGGGAAAACTACCGCAAACCTCGTTTGTATGAAAAAGACTCATTCTTTGCCGAAAACATTGAACCTGTTTTCGAATCCAACCAACTATCCTTATTAGAAGAAGACAGAGAGCTGTTTGAGGGCTTTACCTTAAAGCTTTATGATGGACACACACCCGGACAAATTGCCGTATTCATCGACAGTGACAAAGAAAAGATTGTTTACCCTGGCGATGTTGTACCTACTTCTGCTCACGTTTCGCTTGAATGGTTGTCAGCCTATGACAACAATGCTGCACTGGCCATGGAAGAGAAGAAGCGACTGCTTGACCAAGTGGTGCAAGAAGAGCGAACGGCTATATTCTACCATGATGCCAAAATAGTATCGGCTAAAGTGGAGCAGAAGAATGGCTATTACTTTCTGAAGAATGCTCACCGCATGGAGTAAATCTACATTACTCTCTACTAAATAGTAAACAAAAAACACGTTCTACAAAAAAAACTTGCTAATCGATGATACGTTTCAATCAACTTATTCGTCGAATATATAAGTATGGATATTGAAGCGTATAAAAAGATAATTGTACCGTTGCGTCCACAATTACTTTCCATTGCCTATAGAATAACAAACAACGTTGCAGATGCTGAGGACGTAGTGCAAGACGTATGTCTAAGAATCTGGCACCGCAGAGAGGAGTTCTCGAAGCTTAGTAATGTGGCAGCCTATAGCACAACGATGACCAAAAACTTGAGCATCGATAGAATTCGGAATAAGCAATACAATTCGCACGAAACCCTACTTGACAATCATACAGCAGATGAGCCTTTACCAGATAGAGTGATGGAGGTGCAAGATAGCAGTGAAGTAGTACGCAACATTATCAAAAAGCTCCCTCCACTACAACAAAAGATCTTTGAGTTGAAAGATTTGCATGGATACGAAACCCAAGAGATTGCAACATCAATGGAAATGACCACTGAAGCAGTGCGAAACAACTTATCGCGTGCTCGCAAACGCTTACGTGATCTATATTTAGAAAGTAACAGTAAAAAGAAAGGTGAGAATGATGGATATTGACAGCTTGTTGAACAAATATTTTGAAGGGGAGACTACCGTTGAAGAGGAGCGCACAATGCGTGCCTATTTCAACCAAGGGAACCTGCCTGAACATCTGAAAGAACTGGCTCCCATGTTCACTTTCATAGAAGATGAGCGAGTTGCTTTGGAAGCATTGAAAGAAATCAGTGAAATATCGCCAGCACTAACTGTAACTAAAAGGAGAAAGTCAATATTCAGTAGGTCATTCTACATTAGCGCAGTAGCTGCGGCATGTATAACAGCAGTATTCATTTTGTTTTCGCCAGGAAAAAGCAACTCAAATGGGAGTGAGAGTTATGCGTGGATAAATGGAAAACGAATTACTGATAAAGAAGAGATAATGATGTTTGCAGAGAAATCATTAGAAAATGTATCATCGAACAAAAATATATTCATGGAGCAGATGAGTGCTATTTTCGAAGAAAATATAGGAGAGGAATAACATGAGCAAAACAAAAAAGAGAACTTGCTATGCCAGATATGTCGCATTGTTGGTAATGTGTTTGATGACAACGGCAACGTTTGCACAAAAGCAATTGGCCATAAACAAAATATTTGAGCAATATGGCAAACAGAAAGGAAGCACCATGGTGGTGCTGTCGGATGATGTGATAAAATCTTATCATCTCGATTTCTACAAAAGCATTACGTTGCCTTACGACAAAAAGCGTTCTGAAGAGATTCAGCAAAGTTTGGAAACTGATAAGAAACAGGCGAAAAAAATAAAAGAGGTAATTTCTAATGGCATTATCTATTCGGGATACTATCAACTCCCGATGGAGAATAAACTGAAAAACCGATACATTCTTTTTAAAATATCTGACAATACCACCGCTACACTCATCTATATGGAAGGTGATATAGAGTCGGAAGAAATAGTGAACCTACTATTTATAAAGCCAAAGAAATAACTGACACATTAACTCGCATCAAATAAAAAAATACAAACATTAAAAATTACACCCATATGAAACAGCTAACAATTGTACTTTTCTTTCTTGTGTCCATGCTTGCAACGGCGAAGAATTTCGAATTGCCCAACGATACTATTATCTATCACAAGAACAAGAAAATTGTTATTGACGATAGTAACAATGATATTAAAGTAGACATATTCAGCATAAATAATGAAGGAGACACCGTTTATAATGAGAAAATATACGAGGGAGTGTTTCTTGGAGACAAGAGTGTAGAAAAAGAATACAACAACAGCTTCATGGTTTCTATTCCCGATATATTTAAACCCAAAGACAAACGTAACACAACCAACACTCACTGGAGTGGTTTTGGTGTTGGATTTTCAAATGTGCCCGAGGGATTTGATTTTGATGGAGAGATGGCCTCAATTGTAAATGTGAGTCGATCGCTTCAATATAATTTAAACTTTGCCGAAGCTAATTTCAATTTTGGTAAAAGCAATGTAAAAGGGGTTGTAGGTATAGGGATACAATTCAATTCCATACATTTTCAGAAAAACAAAGCCATTGAAGTGGTTGATTATAAATCGGTGATTACAACTACAGAAGTAGGGAGTGAATATAGAGACACACGCATACATGCAACCTATTTGACCTTTCCTTTACTTGTTGAAACAAGTTTTCCGACAGGGAGACACTCCTCTCATATATTTTTAAATGGAGGTGTAGTGTTGAAAGCAAAAACGGCCTCGTCGTCTAAAGTATGGACAGATGTGGACGGAAAGAAACGAAAAACAAAAATGGCAGGTGATTTAAACCTGCGCCCTGTAACTTTTGACATATTGGTTCAGGCGGGAATTAATGATTGTGGAATTTTTGCATCCTATTCACCTATGAATCTTTTCATGAACAACAAAGGACCCAAGGGTAATCAAGCAACTATTGGTTTGCAATTCTATTTCTAAATAAAGAGAAGTATATTATGGTATATCAAAAACAATAAGTATTTTTGTTTTATTAACCCTGAAACAAATTCCTTATGCTACATAATAACCTGAAAACGACGGCTCTATTAATACTTGTTTTCGTATTCTCAACATCGTATACTTTTGCTCAGTCAGACACTACTCACTACATCACTTTGCAAAGTGAAATAAAGGAGCTACAACAAGAAGTGAAGGATTATCGACATCGATTTGACGTGTTGGAAAAAGGTATTGATGATATTACCTGGTTTCATCGGGTGAGCGATGTGGCACACATTGATAAAGTGCGCCTTACGAGCACTCCAAGATGGAAGGTAAAAGATGCTGACGATAGATTTGCTGATAACAAGCTTCAGTTCTATTCGTATGTGTTTATTCCTAAATCTGTTGATATCGACAAAAAGTATCCGTTAATTGTGCTTCCTCACAGCGGTATACACGCGAACTTTTCTACTTATCACACCCATATTATTCGTGAATTAATGGCACAAGAATACATTGTGGTTTCGGCTGAATACAGAGGGAGCACAGGTTATGGCAAGGCAACATATGAAAACATAGACTATGGAGGCCGTGAAAATGACGATGTGTTGGAGAGCAGAAATTACATGATAGAGAACTATAGCATTGTGGATGAAACACGAGTGGGTGTGATGGGTTGGAGTCATGGCGGAATGATTGCGCTGATGCAAATATTGCAACAATCGGACAAATATCAGTGTGCCTTGCAGGCGTGCCAGTGAGTGATTTGCAAAACAGATTGGCTTCGCACGATGAGTCTTACACTAAGTATTTTACGCCTTCCTATCATATTGGAGAATCTATTGAAGAAAACCCAGAAGAATACAAACGACGCTCTCCTACTACCTTTGCGAAAGATTTACAGAAACCGCTGATGATTTATACCAACACCAATGACAACGATGTGTATGTTGAAGAGGTGGAGCTAATGATCGAAACGCTGAAGCAACATGGCAAGGATTTCCGCTACAAAGTATTTGAAGATGCATCGGGAGGTCATGGTTTCGACAGGATTGACAGCAAAGAGGCAACTGATATTTGTTTCACTGTGTATGAATTTATGGCTGAGTATTTGAAACCCTCAACCCCTTTTAAAGATTCACAAGCAATGAGGAAAGCGGCTTATGGTTTTAATTAAAAGACTGTGTGTATGACAAATAAAAAAGACCTGCAAATTTAAAATCACAGGTCTTTTTTACATTCAGGAACTATTTTACTGCATTCTTTTTATAATACTATACGATTCAACAACGCCTAATTCTCCTGCCTTTCGCAAATCGTCTAGGCCTGATACAGTTTCACCAACTGCTAACTTTGCCAAGCCCCTGTTGAAATATGCCTCTGCAAATTGCGGTTCTAGATTGATGGCTTCGGTGTAATCTGATATTGCTCCTCTATAATCTTTCTGAATGCTTAATATTTCGGCTCGATTGTAATACGCATAAATAAATTTAGGGTCAAGATTTATAACACGCTCGTAATCTCTAAGAATTACAACATACTCCAATGTTTTCTTTGAAACTTCAGGTACAATTGGCTTGCCATCGCCATGCACTTTCTCTTTAATTAAAGGTAGTTTGATTCTATTGGTAGATTCTTCTAAACGTGTCCGCATTTCATGCACATCAGGATTAGACTCAATCTGTTTGGTGCGCGCCTGTGCGCGAGCAAAATAAGCAAGTGCAAATTTAGGGTCTTTGGCAATTACTTTATCAAAGTCTTCAATTGCAATAGCATAATCCTGAATGAGCATAAAGTCGATGCCGCGTCCGAAGTGTAAAACAGAATTGTCTGTAGATTCCTCAATCTGTTTTGAATAATTCTCAATAGACCTAAAGTGTGTCTGCACCTGTAGTTCATTCAATGAGACCTCGGAGTTCGTCGCTCTTATTTTCCATGTCAGCCCCAAAGTACTGTTAGCTTTATCTATCAACGCAGAATAATAAACAGGTCGTTGTACTTCATAAGGTTTTTCATAGAAAGTGATAACAAATTTAGGTTCGAGTGATATTTCCGCATTTAAATTTTGCACCTTACCCCTGGTTTCACTCTTGTATTTTGACTTACTTTCCTCTTTTTTATCAGCAACAACTAATAGGTTAAACTTATCAATATCTTTATCAGTCTCTTCACGAGTTGCCGATGCTTGCTCCGATTCACTAGAGCCATCTGTCAATGCCAATTCCTCATTAGCTAATCGTTGCTTAGCTTCTGCTTCCTTTGCTCGCGCTAGTTTGAAGTCTTTTTCAGCTCCTTGCAAATCGTTAATTTCACGTTTTAGTTGCGAGCGAGAATAGTATCCTTGAAAAAAATCGGGATGCTCACCCAATACAACATTCAAGTCTCGTAATGCAGCTTCATTGTCATTAATTTGAGCATTAAGCATAGCACGATTCAAATAAGCAATAGTATTAGACGGTTCTTGTTCAATAACTTTATCAAAGTCTTTTATGGCTCTATTATTATCAGCAACTTGTGCGCGCAACAATCCTCTATTGAAACGAGCAATCAAATTATTTGCATCCATCTCTATCACTCGGTCATAATCTGCCATAGCCCCACGCAAATCTTTAAGATGATAACGCACTAATCCTCTATTGATATAATTACCTTCGAAATAGGGATCAAGTCTAATGGCCTCGTCCAAATCGGCAAGAGCTTTGTTGTACTTTTCTTGTTGAAGGTGCAAAATACCCCGTGCTGCAAAAGAGTGCGCTGTATAAGGGTCTTTCTCTATAGCTGTATCATAGTTTTTTATAGCATTTATAGTATCACCTTTTTCTAAATACATGGCAGCTCGCATCAGATAGGTAGGAGTGTAGTCGGGATATAATCTCAGGAGATCTTGAAAAGTTGCTTCAGCATCTTCAAATTCCTTTAACTCAATATTTACTATTCCCATATTAAGCAGCGTTATTTTGTCTTCTGGCAAATAATCTAAGCTTTGCTTGTAATCTTTAGCAGCACCTTTATAGTCTTCCATATTTTGACGAGCTGCACCTCTCAACTGATAAGCACCAAACCAATATGGATTGCGTTCTAAACAAAATGAACAGTCCTCTTCAGCTCCTTTAAAATCGTCTAAAAAAAACTTTGCCATACCTCTATAATAATAAGGAGCAGCCAAATAAGGTTTTGCTCCAATAACTTGATTGAAGTATTGTATTGCTAAAACATAATCCTCAAAATAAAGCGCATTTCGGCCTATAAGCATAACTCTTTCTGTATTAACCTGAGCTGAGGCAATAGAGAGAGAGAGAATTAAAAATATATTAACAAGTATTTTTTTCATAATAATAAGAACCTCAAGAGAATTGAATCTTAATTTTTTCAGTTTAAAACATTCAAAGATACATAACCTCTGCCACCTAAAAAATAAAACTCATAATATATAGTCTTCTTTAAACCAATTATTGAAAAGTTACTGTTCTTTTTCAGTACATCATAATATAGAGTCCAAAAACCTGAATTAGTTTAACCCGGATTATTTACGTTTTCAGATTTATCTAAGGTCTGCTGAAAATGTTTTTTCTAAAGTAGTCCAGCTACATCACCCTTTGATAGTTATTGGTTTTTCGAGGAACTAATAATAAAAATATAAAGAAAAGCAGCTTTTTAGAACTTTGCCAAAAAATATCCTTCATCGCTCTTAGGATATTCATTACAAACACGATGGTTGCCACCGGACTCTCATGCGTTGATTTTAACTGGGCTTTTATCTGTTTCTCTTTTTGATATCTGCTTAGTTTTTCTTTCTTAGGTTTGCGCCCTAAGGGTCTTCCAGTGTGTGTCGAATGCCATGTTCTTTTAGATAAGCTCGGTTGGCTCGTGTCATGTAAATATCGTCGACCTGAACCAGTCGGGATAATATCCAAATAGTTTCTTGTAATCCTCTACCTGCTGCTGCATGTAAACACTTTTATTAAATGCTTCAAAATCAAACTGATTTATTCTTGTAAAGCCATTTATCAAACTAGTATTTATTTTGGAGCCAAACTCTACTTTCTCTCCGTCCTTTCCACTGACAATAAGTCGTATAAAAGGTTGATGAATGGATATTATTCAATGCGCAATACTGTTGGTCTTTGTGTGGTACATCTCCTCTTGTTGACGATATAGCTCTTGAATAGTTTGCCAATATTTTTTATCCTTTGCCATAAACAAGTTACCAGAAAAATCATTTTCTGCCAACATTATTTTTATATACTTGATATCCCGATTCAAATAATCCAGTTGTTTGTGTATTCCCTTGCGAATAATCTGTCTTCCTTTTCTCTTTTTCTTTGCAATGTTCAAATAATTGGCTCGTGCCACACGACTGTAAGTTCGAGGAGATTTTATTTTCAGTAAAGAAACAAGTTTGTTTATTAGTTCTTCGGCTTTCTCGCGACTATCATTTAGAAGATGCAAATCGGTTGGATACTTGATGTTAGCATCACGAAATGTAGCATCTAACGCAACTTTCCTTTGTAAGGAAGGTCGCTTTGTGATTTACCAAGAGTTTGTAAATCATTATCCCCTATATCATCAGAGGACTCCTGCTTAACTTCGGGCTCATCAAAAGACTCATTATCATTATCTTGCATTTTAATGTCAAGTGCTCCAGAAATAATTACTTGGTTAATGGTATCAAAAGCTTTATTGCCTAACCGCTTGCCGATGGTTACAAAAAGACTCGGATCGAAAACGGCTTTGTCAGTAAAATGATCAAATCCAAGAAAGAGTTGCATATAAGGATTTTCTTGGATAATTTCAATAGTACCCCTATCATCTTTCTTTTCTAAATGTTTAATAATCAAAGCTCCTATTACGATACGATCATCAATGCTACCTGCGTCCATAGTAGTGGAGAAGTTTTGTACATATACTGAACCTAACTTATCCCAATCTAGTATTTTAGCCATCTTCACCCATCGTTTTTCAGGGTTAAGTTTACTTTTAAAATCGGTATGAAAGCCAAAAAGCGGTAATTGTTTTTGTGAGGTATATTTGAACATAAGTGCAAGGATTTTGATGTAAATGTACAAAAAACGATGCATTTACACAAGAAAAACACAAGCTATTTCACTATCAATCAGCTTGTTTTAACTTTATCAGCAGGCCCTATCTATGTGCTAAATGCAAAATACCGATTCAGCTCAACATTGCAATGGGTTTGCTTATATTGGAAATACATATACTTCCGAAATAGTGATAATACTTCGACAGGGGCTGAAACCATGCTTTAAAACTGTGAGGGTCAGAGGTGCGTTTACAAGTGAATAGATTACAGACCCAATAGCTCTAAAATATGGGATAGTGAAGAATAGTAAGGGCTAACATTCGCTCTTATAAAACAAATTATCAAATTATTCATGTCTATTAAACTAATCAATCAGAATAGCACGTTGTTCATTTTCCTCTACAACAATTTGCACCTTTACAACATTTTCAGGTAACAAAGGCTCTACAAGTTCTGGCCACTCAATAAAACATAGGTCCCCACTGTAAAAATAGTCTTCATAACCAAAATCATAAGCTTCTTCAATATTCTTTATTCTATAGAAATCAAAATGAAAAATAGGATTCCCATCTTTTTTTCTGTATTCATTTACAATAGCAAAGGTCGGGCTTGTAATTGTTTCAGTAACACCCAACACATTGCAAATAGCTTTTATGAAGGTTGTTTTGCCTGCACCAATTTGTCCATAAAATGCAAAGACATTCCTATCTCCTATCTCTTTTACAAATTTCTTAGCAACTGTGTCTATGTCTGACAAATTATTTAATAAAAGCTTCATTTATTATTTGTTGTATTAAAGGGCTTTATAATCAATGCAAAAATAAATAAATAAATTGAGAGTGAGATGCAATCAGACTATTCTATGCCAAATCTTTATAGTTTAACTGTAAAAAGATAAGTTAGTTAGGAAATCTTGTAGAATAATATACTTTACTAGTTTTAATTTGCTATATTTGCTAATAAAACATATTTATTTAATTAACTTATAAATCACAACTATGCATCTATCTGAAAAATCACAACATTACATTTCTCTTGAAGAAAAGCATGGAGCACACAATTACGAACCTCTTCCTGTGGTTTTGGCTAGAGGTGAAGGTCCTCTAGTTTGGGATGTTGATGGAAAAAAATATTACGACTTTTTATCTGCATACTCAGCAGTGAATCAAGGTCACAATCACCCTAAAATTATTGAAGCTCTTACAGAACAAGCAAACACTCTATGTCTAACATCGCGCGCATTTTATAACGACGCTCTTGGACCTTATGAAAAAATGATGACGGAGTTATTTGGTTACGACAAACTCCTGCCTATGAACTCTGGTGCTGAAGGAGTTGAGACAGCTCTAAAATTGGCAAGAAAATGGGCATACCAAGTAAAAGGGGTGGCAGAAAATAAGGCCATTATTGTTACTTGCAAAAACAACTTCCATGGACGAACCATTTCAATTATTTCATACTCAACAGACCATAATGCAAAAAAAGAATATGGCCCATATACTCCGGGTTTTGAATCAATAGAATATAATGACTCAAGGGCATTAAAAGATTTATTAAAGGAGAAAGGGGAAAATATTGCTGGTTTTTTAGTAGAGCCTATTCAAGGCGAGGCTGGAGTGGTAGTCCCTGACGAAGGTTATTTGAAAACATGTTATAAATTGTGCAAGGAACACAATGTGTTATTTATAGCTGATGAAATACAAACAGGAATTGCAAGAACAGGCAAAATGCTCTGCTGCGATCACGAAAACTTTAAACCAGACATCATAATTTTAGGCAAAGCATTGTCAGGAGGCGTTTTACCAGTTTCGGCTGTGCTATGTAACAATGAAATAATGATGACTATTATTCCTGGGCAACACGGATCAACATTTGGTGGATTTCCTCTAGCTTGCAAAGTAGCAACTGCAGCAATAAAAGTTGTTTTAGACGAAAACCTAGCTGAAAAAGCTGAAAAGCTTGGTGAGGTATTCAGAGAAAGAATGCGAGAGATTAAATCTCCTTTTATTAAGCTAATTAGAGGAAAAGGACTATTAAATGCTGTAGAAATAGAACCCTACAATGGTAAAACAGCTTGGGATGTGTGTGTTGAAATGGCTAAAAATGGTCTATTAGCAAAACCAACACACCAGCATATTATACGCTTTGCTCCACCACTAGTAATTACCGAAAAACAACTTAATGAAGGATTGGATATTATAGAAAAATCAATAAAGACGTTAGAGCAAGATGCAAACAGCTGAAAAAATATTAATGATGCGCCCTGCTAATTTCACCTATAATGAGCAGACAGCCAAAAACAATTATTTCCAAAAAAAATCAACAATTTCGAATATTAATGATAAAGCAATTAAAGAGTTTGATGATTTTGTTGAGGTCTTAATTAAAAACAAAATCGAAGTAGTTGTAATTCAAGATACACTTGACCCACACACACCTGACTCAATTTATCCTAACAATTGGTTTTCCACTCATTCTACAGGAGAGCTTATTCTCTACCCAATGTATGCTGAAAACAGAAGATTGGAAAGAAAACCTCATGTATTGCAGGTTATTAAAGAACATTTCAGTTACCATAAGGTTATAGATTTAACAGAATGGGAAGATAAAAATAGATTTCTCGAGGGCACTGGAAGTATGATTTTAGATCATAACAATCGAGTCACTTATGCTTGTCGCTCTGAAAGAACAGATGATATTGTTTTCGAAGAGTTTTACACAAAAATGAACTCAGAGCCAGAAATATTCAACGCATACGATAAAGAAGGAAGAAATATTTATCATACCAATGTAATGCTGAGCATCGGTGAAAGATACGCAGTAATTTGTGCTGAGTCTATCAAAGATAAAAATAGAAGAAGAACTATTATCGATAAACTCAAGAATACAAAGAGAGAAATCATAGAGATATCTCTTGAACAGATGAATAACTTCTGCGCTAATATTATTGAAGTGCGTAATTTAGATAAAGAAAACTGTTTAATTATGTCTGATAAAGCTAGACAAGCATTCACAGACAAAGAAAAAAAGGTGTTACAAAAATATTGCAAAATAATATCATCATCGCTGGCAACAATTGAAGAAGTAGGAGGAGGCTCGGCCCGATGCATGATTGCAGAGATATTCTAACATTCACAATATAAACACAATCAACTTATAATATTAACAATAAAAAATAAAATGGCGTTAAAAAAAGAATTAAAAGAGTTTTTATTACGTGGAAATGTAATAGACATGGCAGTAGGTATTGTTATTGGTGGAGCATTTGGAAAAATTGTTACATCATTTGTCAATGACATATTGATGCCTCCTATTTCCACACTATTAGGTGACAATAAGGTTTCAGAAATGAAATATATATTTAAAGATGCGGTGATAAGCGGAGAGGAAGTAATTAGCCCAGCCATCACTCTAAACTATGGTAACTTCATTCAAGTAGTTATTGATTTCTTAATTATAGGCATTTCGATCTTCTTTGTTATCAAAGCAATGAATAGTATGAAGAGAAAGAAAGAAGAAGAACCAGCTCCAGCAGCTGCGCCAGAACCAACAAAAGAAGAAATGTTATTAACAGAGATTAGAGACCTTTTGGGGAAAAAATAAACTAGTAATACTGAGAGCTTAGGATAATTTATAAAAGACTATCTAAACTTATATATATCAGAATTATACCTAATTCACACCGATAATTATTGGTGTAGCTTTGTTGTTTTTATTGTTGAAAAGTGCTACAATATGCAATAGGAGCACATTCTCTACGCCAAAATAAAGATTGACGGTAGTGTCCTATAAAGTGTGTAATATTTACTCCTTCCTCTGAATATTGTGTAGCGTAGCGAAACGATATTCAGAGGAAGGAATTTCTTTTCTTTTTAATTCTTCTATATCTCTAAATGCA
>CAZIUT010000040.1:0-12258 GCA_964542545.1 uncultured Dysgonomonadaceae bacterium
CATAAAGAAGTTTCTATTGAATTGCCTTTCGAGGTTGTAGCAGAGTAAGGTATACAAATATAGATTCAATAAAATAGATGAACCGGCTGTCAGTTGAGATATTGACAGCCGGTTTTTTAATTGCTTGTATCTTTGTAAATAGATGGTTAGGCTTGCAGGTTTGTTTTGCATTATCTGTCAATAAGTCAATTATCGGAAAAGCGACTTTAATAATAGCAGTTATGCCCCATTTAACATCAAGTTATTAACAAAAAAGTCAATCTTCTAATTAATTAACATGGATATATCCAATTTATTCCTTATTTTGCTGTTCTAAAGAATAACAAATTATTATGGGTAAAATAATAGCATTAGCCAATCAAAAAGGAGGCGTTGGGAAAACGACTACAACCATCAATTTAGCGGCCTCTTTGGCTGCATTAGACAAAACTGTTTTAGTTGTTGATGCAGACCCGCAAGCAAATGCCTCGTCGGGTTTAGGAGTTGATGTGAGAAAAAGCAAAAATACACTTTATGAGGGATTGATAGGAGAGAAAACCATTGCAGAGATTATTGTCAAAACAGAGTTTGAAAGAATAGATATTGTCCCTTCGCATATCAATTTAGTTGGTGCTGAATTGGAAATGGTTCAGCTACAAAATAGAGAGAAAAAGATGTATAATCTTTTGGAAAGCATTAAAAGCAAATACGATTATGTTTTGATTGACTGTTCTCCTTCTTTAGGCATCATTACAGTGAATGCGCTAGCAGCTGCCGACTCAGTAATTATACCAGTGCAGTGTGAGTATTTTGCTCTTGAAGGGCTGAGCAAGTTGCTGAACACAATAAAAATAATAAAATCTAAAATAAACCCAAGTTTAGAGATAGAGGGTTTTGCACTTACAATGTATGATTCTAGACTACGCCTTCATAATCAAATATACGAAGAGGTTAAACAGCACTTTCAAGAGTTAGTTTTCACATCGGTTATTCACAGAAATGTAACTTTGAGCGAGTCACAAAGTCATGCTAAACCTGCACTTATGTATGATGCAGGTTCTCGTGGAGCAGTTAATCATATGCAACTTGCAAAGGAGCTGATTGATAAAAACGAGTAGTTTGTAATTTATCTTTATAGGAACAAGAATAAAAATGGCCAAGAAAAAAGCTTTAGGAAGAGGATTGAATGCATTAATCACAATGGACGATAACGAAACCAGAGGTTCATCGTATATATGTGAAGTAGATATTGATAAAATTAAACCAAATCCAGATCAGCCGCGTGTTGATTTTGATGATGAAACCATGGAAGAGTTGGCTGCGTCTATCAAGAAAATTGGAGTAATACAGCCAGTTACACTTCGTGAGTTAGAAGATAGTACATATCAGATTATAGCTGGAGAAAGACGATATAGAGCATCAGTTATGTTGAATTTGAAAACTATACCTGCTTATGTGAAGACGGTTGATGACGAGGATGTAATGGAAATGGCTTTGGTGGAAAATATTCAACGAGAAGATTTAAATGCCATTGAAATTGCACTAACCTATCAGAAGCTTATAGACTCTCAATTATTAACACAAGAAGAGTTGAGCGAGAGGGTGGGTAAGAAGCGAGCAACCATTGCTAACTATATGCGTTTGCTTAAACTTCCTGCTGAATTGCAGCTAGGAGTAAAAGATAGAAAAATTGATATGGGGCATGCTCGTGCTTTGGTTACTATTCCAGACCCCGAGGTTCAACTCAAGATATACAATAGAATTATAAAGGAAGGGCTTTCAGTGAGAAAAGTCGAGGCTATTGTAAGGAAAGAGATAGCAGAGCTTTCTAAAAAGAACAAACCTAAAAAAACTGTCCAGAAAACATCGGATGATTTTGATGTGTTGAAGGATCATCTTTCGCGTTTTTTCAATACTCCAGTCGAGTTTAAATATTCAAAAACAGGTAGAGGAAAAATTACAATTCCATTTAGCTCGAATGAGGATTTAGAGAGGATTATTGGAATATTCGACGTAATAAAAAAATAACAACTATACTTATGAGGTTTCTCAAAGTTAAAATTATATGCTTTTTCATTTTGATTGTAACATTTGTTTATTCTCAAAGTAATATACAACAGCACCCAAGCGATACACTGCCTACAATTACTGCTGATAGCCTCACTTATGTTGTAGATACAATAGTTGAGCCTATAAAAGACTCACTTATTGTAGCAGATTCTTTGGGCACTTCTAGTTCAGTGGTTATAGTTGCAGATACTGCAGAACTACTTGTGACATTAAAACTAGAAGAGTTTAAACCCAATCCAACTAAAGCTATTATTTATGCTGCTATTTTTCCAGGGCTAGGACAAATCTACAATCGTAAGTATTGGAAACTTCCTATAGTTTACGGAGGTTTTTTAGGGTTTACATATTCTATTACTTGGAATGGCAGATATTATACCGACTATTCAAATGGATATAAAGATATAATGGACGATGACCCAGAAACTGATAGTTGGAAAAATTTTTTACCTTATGGAGTAGACCCTGAATCAGTAGATAAAGCTTGGCTAACGGATGTAATGAAACGACGTAAAGATTACTATCGTCGATATCGCGATTTGAGTATAATTGGTACAGTAGCTATGTATGCTTTGAGCATAGTAGATGCTTATGTAGATGCGCAACTATTCGACTTTAATATAAGTTCAGACTTATCTTTGAGGGTGGAGCCGGCAGTGATAAAGAGAACCGATTATTTAGCCAATAGTATTGGATTTCAATGTAGTTTTTTTTTCTAAAAAATTGTCTCACCAGCATATTGTCCTATGAGAAATAATGTTTTTGCAATATCTATAATCTTCTTAGTATGTTCCTCTTTTTTGATTTCTCAAAATCAAAAACAACATCCTAAAGTTACAAATAAGTTTGAGGCTAATGAGACTCCCCTTGCTTTTGATAGTGCGATTGTTGCACCCGAAATACTGAATGAAAGTATCGAAACTTTGCTGACCAATTGGCAAGTAAGTTTTTCAAAATCTGAGAATGAGTGTGCTCAAGGACTTAATGTAGTTTATAGTGATTCAGTATACATACAAAGGTTATACAGTCTACCTACTGAAATGGAGCTTTCTTTCAACCCTGTAGTGAGCTCCTACATTGAAATGTACTCTAATCGACGTCGCGATTTAGTGAGTTATATGCTTTCGATAGGCGAGTATTATTATCCAATGTTCGAGCAAGCTTTAGAAAGACATGGATTGCCCTTAGAGCTTAAGTATCTACCCGTAATAGAATCAGCTTTGAATCCTATAGCAGTATCACGTATGGGGGCAACTGGTTTATGGCAGTTTATGTTGAGAACAGGCAAGCAGTATAATTTAGAGGTAAATAGTTTAGTCGATGAGCGGCGCGATCCATATAAATCGACAGAAGCTGCTGCAAGTTTTTTAAAAGATTTGTATAATATATATGGCGACTGGAATTTAGTTATTGCTGCATACAATTGTGGGCCTGGCAATGTAAACAAAGCCATTGCACGAAATGGCGGTAAACAAGACTATTGGGCCATTTACTATAGCCTCCCTAGAGAAACCCGCGGATATGTACCTGCTTTTATTGCAGCTACTTATATTATGAATTATAGCAATGAACATCGTATCTGTCCAAAAGAGTCATCTACCAATTTTATGTTGTTAGATACCATACATGTATCAGACCAAATTCATTTTAAACAAATATCAGATGTGATTGATATTCCTATTGAAGATTTGAGAAGGTATAATCCTCAATTTAAGTCTGATGTTATTCCAGGCAACCACAAACCATATGCATTAGTATTGCCTACAAAGAGTATGTATGCTTATATTGATAAGAGCGATGAAATTAAAAATCATAACAAATCTCTCTATTTCTCACATCGCAAACAAACACTAACAAATCAATATGCTGGAACTGTTACAGACGGTAATGTTGTTAGCACCTATTACAGAGTAAAGAAAGGCGATACCTTGGGCGGTATAGCACGAAGAAATCGAACATCAGTTGCGCGTTTGCAACGCATTAATGGCATGAGGTCTACAAAACTCTCTATTGGGCAAAGATTAATAGTGGGTCAAACTATAAAACCTGTTGTAGTGAAAGAAGAATTAGCATCAAGTGACGACCTCAAAAACACCTACTATAGGGTGAAGAGAGGAGATACACTAGGTGCACTTGCAGGCAAGCATGGCACCACCGTGGCTCATTTAAAGAGTTTGAATGGAATGAGCTCTACAAAGCTCTCTATCGGGAAAAGTATTATAGTGAAACAAGAAAGAGTAGCTCCTATGCCTGATGAGGTGCTTGAAGCAGTTGATGTAGCTAAAATTTCGAGGAACTATCCAAAAGTTGATACTTCAACAGTATTAAGTAGCGAAAGTATCATCACTGATTATATTGATAAGTATAACCATGAGAAGGCAAATAGCCTATACGAACTTACTATTCTGTAGGACTGCCTTTTTCGAAAAAAGAAAAGTGAACACTTCCATACTTACGTTCTTCTTTAAAAAAAGGATGTTCGGTGAAAGTGTTTTTTTTAGAATGTTCCATAATGAATATACCATCGTCATTAAGTAGTTCGTGTTCAAATATTTTTGTTGGAACTGAATCTAACTCTTTTAAATCGTAAGGTGGATCAGCAAAAATGAGGTCGAATGTTTGTTTACACGATTTTATAAACGAAAAAGCATCCGATTTTATTAGCAAAAGCTCTTTTGCATCTAATTGTTCTTTCACTTTCTGGATAAAGGCATTATTTTTGGTGTTTAGCTCAACGCTAATAACGCGAGGGCATCCTCGTGATGCAAATTCAACGGCAATGCTCCCACTGCCTGAAAATAGATCTAACGCCTCTGTGTTTTCCCAGTCAATCTTATTATTTAAGATATTGAATAGGCTTTCACGAGCCATATCTGTTGTAGGTCTTGCTTTAAAGTTTTTTGGAAGCTGAAATCTCCTCGATTTATATTTTCCGCTTATAATTCGCATAATTGATTTAATATTTCTGTAGGAATCTCTTCCTTATTAATTTTTGTTTTACTCGGTAGTTTATGTAAAAGGTTGTCTGTATTAGAAACTACTTTTTTTAGTGTGTTTATACATTCGATGTGTTTATCTGTTCTTCCAGAGAAAAATAGGTAATCCGTCTGAGAATTTAGTTCAAGCACCTCCCAAGTCTTTTGAATATAATAGCTGTCTTGTAACGTATTGTTGGCACAAAAAGTTTTAGCAAAAATGAGCTTTTCTTCTGAAAAGGCTATTATATCTATCATTTCTCCATCATTGAAGTTCACAAAGAGTGCAGTAGTGTTTTTACTGTGCAGTTTGTAGAATAAAATAATGAGTGGGGATAGGTGGCTCACAAAGGTTGGATTGAACAACACTCTGCACAAAAAACTATAAATAGATTTGTGCATACCCCATATCACTCTACAGTCATGCTCTCGTAATCGATTACTTATTACATGTAGTTTTGGATTTAGATAATTGAAAGAGAGAAAGTCAGCCTCAGAGTCTTTGTTATAGAATTCATTGGGGACAATTACTGTTTCACTGTCTACACAAATCACATTAATCTGTCGATAGTTATAAGAGAAAAAAGAGTAATCGAATATTAGTTTCTCTAAGTTTTTCAAGTAGTCACTATTGGTGCGAAACGAAATGCTGTTTTGATAAAACACTGTTTCGATGGATGGGCAGTGAATTAAAAAATAAAATCCATCCGGCAGTAACCGAATGGATAGTATATATTTTTTAGATTCTGTAAAATCGATATTGTCTGGTAAAAACATAAGTCTCTCTATGAGTGTTTGCAAACTTTTATTGAGTCTTGTAATATTATATACAATGCATTGATTAATTCTAGAGAATTAATCAATGCATTGTATTATTTCTGTAAAAAAGAAGTCTTTGGCTATCTCAATTACTCCCAGTTACCAGCGTTATTATTAGCTGTTTTAATAGAACCAACTTGCATACCTGGATATTTATCACCTGGCAAGCTTGTCACGTTTTCAATTAAAAGACTGAGTTCGTTTTTGTTCAAGTCGCTCAAGTAAGATCTGTAGGGCGTTTTTGCTTCAAAAACATTTATTGCGAAACCCGAAGAAGTACTTAGAGTATCCGTAGCCATTTCAAATTTAGCACCTTCTCCATAAGGAACAAAGATTAATGAATCTGCTGTGAAGTTTCTACGATTACTAAAGCGGTTTTCAATTACAGGTACAAAAATTGAGTCACGTTGAAGTTGTGGTCTGTTATTCTTTTCGTCCCACAAACCTTCTTTTTTAATAGTAGCAATATTATTTTGTCTAATAATACTCATAGCTTTAGCTTCAGTCATACCATTTTCCATTTGCTCCTCAGTTAATTCGCCTCGTTTTTGTAGCAATGCTACCTTTCCATATTTTACGAAGTTGATTAAAGAGTCAAAACTAGCTGTATATGCACCCTTGCTTTCGCGATAAGCCACTTGTGCTGTGCGAATATCAATAAGCCTTTGTTTTACAGCTTCGTTGCGAATTTGACTTTGTTTGTTAAAGTCAATAGGCCCTTGAATGCTTTTGAGGCACAAAAAAACTAATAGACCAATTGCAGCAACTAAAATTACTTTTACTAATACTTTCATGGACTTTTTTCCTTTTTATTATTTTGTATTAAACGGATTTGCTATTATTAGATTACAAATTTAGAAAAAGAATGATAATTGTGCTACTTTTACGGAGAAAATAATATGAAAAAAATGATAAATAGCTATTTTATAGAGAAAATCAAGGAGAATTTCCCCTTTTCTCTTACAAATGATCAAGAAACAGCAATTAAAAAGATTGTGTATTTTATTTTTAATCCAAAGTCTGAGGAAGTTTTCCTATTAAAAGGATATGCCGGAACTGGTAAATCTACTTTAATTGGCACTTTAGTAAAGACAATGGCACAGTTTGAGCAAAAAACAGTTTTGTTGGCACCCACTGGGCGTGCTGCAAAAGTTTTTTCTTTACATTCTGATGAGTCTGCTTATACTATTCACAAAAAGATTTACAGACAAAAAGGCATGAGCGATGACGAAGCCTCCTTCTCATTAATGGAAAACTTATACACAAACACCCTATTTATAGTAGATGAGGCATCGATGATAAGCAACGAATCAAACGACAATTCTTTTTTTGGCACCGGTCGTCTTCTCGATGATTTAATAGAGTATGTTTACTCAGGACAAAATTGCAAGTTGCTCTTCCTAGGAGATACAGCTCAGTTACCTCCAGTGAAACAAGATATTAGTCCAGCTATGGATGCTTATGTATTACAAACTTTTGGGTTGGATGTTATAGAGAGTACGCTCAAAGAAATTATGCGACAAGCAGAGGAGTCGGGTATTTTATATAATGCAACATTGTTGCGTAATGCTTTAAGCGAAGGTACCACGCGTCTATATCCTCAATTGGTGCTTAATAATTTCACAGATGTTGAGAGAATATCGGGTAACGATCTTATTGAAGAAATATCGAGTTGTTATTCGCGTGATGGAATTGAGGAAACTATTCTGATATCGCGTGCCAACAAAAGTGTGAATATTTTTAATAATGGTATTAGAAATAGTGTGTTGTATAGAGAAGAGGAATTGTCGAATGGAGATTTACTGATGGTAACTAAGAACAATTATTATTGGTTGAAAGAAGAAGCAAAAGTTGACTTTATAGCTAATGGAGAGTTTGTTGAGGTTTTGCGTATCCGTTCGCAAAGAGAGCTTTACGGTATGAGGTTTTGCGATGTTATTTTATATCATAAGAATTATGATATTGAGTTTGATGCTATAATCAATTTAGACACTTTACACTCTGAGAAGGCTGGCGATGTTTATAAACAGAGTAATATGTTGTATAATGCACTTATGGAGGAGTATAGTTACATTGGGTCTAAACGTGTCCAATATAAACAAATAAAAAATAATCCATATTTCAATGCTTTACAAGTAAAGTACGGATATGCTGTTACTTGTCATAAAGCACAAGGAGGTGAGTGGAGAAATGTATTTATCGATTTAAGTTATATAAACCCTGCTCACTTGGGCGATAACTTTTACCGTTGGCTCTACACATCTATTACGCGCAGCACAAAGATGTTATATCTTGTGAATTTGTCGGATGAATTTGTTGCTAGTTCCAACTAATTATTAAATTTGTATTGTTTAAATCATGATAATCAATATATACTTGATTAAATTATATAATTGGAGAATAGTCAATGAAACATAGATATATAGAGTCGCTACTAACTGAGATAAAATCATTAACGTCTAGCGTTGAAAATCTTAAAGAAAAAAACAAAGTGCCATTTTCTTTTTTCAAAGAGTCTTTTAAGCATTCACAAGAAATTACACGTTTATTGCACGAGTTAGAGTTTGTTCAAATAGAGGAGATGAAAGAGCAGATGGAAAATCTGGTGCAATACTTATCAGATGCACAAAAAGCTAAAAAGGAAGATAAAGCAGCAGCTACTGAACTCAATAAAGCAGAGGATAGCTTGCATAAAAAGAAACAGCCAATATGTGAAGCTAATGATACAACGCATGTAGTTGATAAAAAAACTGAGGTTTCAGTAAATTTAGAAATAGAGCAAGAGCAAGACACCAAAGAGACTCCTCCGTTGTTATCAAAGCAGAATGGTGAAGAGAAATCTGTATCTTTTGATAGTTCAGCAGCTGATGGTCCCATAAAGACTACTGTGTCTAATGTTCCATTGCTTAACAATAAGAATGAAGCAGTTTTGGCCAACCTTGTACCTAAAGGAAAATCTTTAAACGATGTACTACCTGTTGGTCAGACTATTCAAGATGCTAAACGTAGTATTAGCTTAAACGATCGATTCTTGTTTCAGCGTGAACTCTTTGATAATAATAGAGATGCAATGAACACTTTGCTGTCGAAATTGCATTCATTATCTTCCTACGATCTTGTTGAAAGTTACCTGGAGAGGAATACTACATGGGATTTTAGAGATGAAACCGTTGATAAGTTTTTGCAAATGATGAAAGATAGTTTTAAATGAATCAAGACGAAATAGATAGTTACGGAATTCTTTACGTAGTGCCCACACCAATCGGAAACTTGGAGGATATAACGTATAGAGCAATAAAAATATTGAAAGTTGTTGATTTTATTCTGGCAGAAGACACCCGCACCAGTGGATTCCTTTTGAAGCATTACGATATTGCAACTAAAATGATTTCTCACCATAAATTTAACGAGCATAAAAGCACTCATCAAATTTTAGAGCGGATGCAGGCAGGAGCCAATGTGGCTCTTATTTCAGATGCTGGTACACCTGCCATTTCTGATCCCGGATACCTAATTGTTAGGGCTTGTGTAGAAGCGGGTGTACGCATAGAGTGTTTGCCAGGAGCTACAGCTTTTGTGCCTGCCCTAGTGATGTCGGGGTTGCCCAACGACAGGTTTTGCTTCGAAGGGTTTCTTCCCCCCAAGAAGGGGCGCCAAACAAGACTGAAGGAACTTGAGAGTGAACAGCGCGCAATGGTCTTTTACGAGTCGCCTTACCGTGTGCTGAAAACGTTAACACAGTTTGCCGAATATTTTGGGCCAGATAGGATGGCCTCTACATCACGCGAAATATCAAAAATATACGAAGAGACAAAACGCGGCACATTGTCGCAATTAGTAGAACACTTTACCAAAACAGATCCACGTGGGGAGTTTGTTATTGTTGTAAGTGGAAAAGAATTGAAGAAAGAAAGCAGAAAATCAGATTAATTTTAAACTAAAGTATACTTATTCCGTTTTAATTAAAAATGCATAGATATGAAGAAATTATTATTATTATTTATTACCGCTGGAGTGTTGTTCTCATGTACCAACGTGAAAGAATCAAATGAGTACAGGCAATTGCAAAAAGAACGCGACTCACTGCTAATGCAAGTCTCAACAACAAACTCCGACATTGAGGAGATGATGTCTGTGATAGACGATGTGGAAGAGAATTTTAATCAGCTTCGTGAAGCTGAAAAATATTTAGCTGTGCAGTCTGCCGATCAAGGAGAGATGAGCACTAATACTAAAAAGCGTATCAACGATAATTTTAAAATGGTAAACGAAATTCTGCAAAAGAATAAAGAGCAATTAGCTGCACTAAACAAAAAGTACTCATCAAGTACAGGGCAAGCTGTTGCGCTTAGAAATACTATTGAAAGATTAAACAAAGAAATGGAGGAGAGTGCATCTAGAATTAATGATTTGCAAACTGAACTATCGCGTAGAGATGCAACAATAGCTCAGCTCTCTACTAACGTAACAGAGCTTTCGGATCATCTTGAAGAGCAATCTGTAACTATACGTGAACAAGAGAAATCGCTCAATACTGCCAATTTTGTATTTGGTACAATGAGTGAACTTAAAGCTCAAAAAATTCTTTCAGGTGGTTTTCTTCGAACAACTAAAGTGTTGGAAGATTCGTTCAATCAAGACTATTTTATAGAAATTGATATTAGAGAAACAACAAGAATACCTCTTTACGATAAAAAAGCTCAACTGTGGTCGAATCATCCTGACGGGACGTATGAATTTGAAATGGGAGACGACGGAAACCTTACGTTTGTAATAACAGATACACAACGCTTTTGGAGTTTAACTAAGTACTTAGTTATTGAAGTGAAATAAATTTCCACTTCATTATAGTGTAGCTTTTATGCAATAGCGTACTACATTATAAAATAAACAAAAATAGAAGACCGATGAGCTATTATAAAATACTCATCGGTCATTCTTTATAATACGTTAAAACTTTTATTTTTGTTATGCAGCAATACAAACATCTTTTCATTGACCTTGACGACACCTTGTGGGATATTCACACCAATAGCAAGCAGTGTTTAGAGGAAATATATAACGATTATGGTTACAGGAAATACTACGCTACTTTCGACGACTACTATAATGTTTATATGCCAAGCAATCATCACCTTTGGGGGTTGTATAGGCATGGCAAAATAAATAAAGATGAATTGATTATAGAGCGCTTTTTAGTGCCAGTGCGCGAGTTTGGGATAGACGATGCTGAGTATGCTAAAAATCTAAGCGAAGACTTCTTGGAGCGAACTACCCTGAAAACAAAATTGGTGGATGGTACAATGAATTTGCTAAACTATTTGCAACCTAAATATCAGATGCACATTCTCTCTAATGGTTTTAGAGAAGTGCAATATAAAAAAATAGAGAACTCGGGCTTAAAGCCTTATTTCGACAAGATAATTTTATCAGACGAAATAGGTGTTAATAAACCTCATGCTGATTTTTTTACACATGCATTGAATAAAACTAATGCTTACCATTCCGATGCATTAATGATAGGAGACAGTTGGGATGCAGATATAGTGGGGGCTTATAATAGTAATATCGATCAATTGTGGTTCAATCCAGAAGAGCATAGCCCAACTGTTTTCACACCTACTTATTGTGTGAAAACATTGGATGAAATAAGAAATATATTGTAGTTTTAGCTTTTTTGCTTGCCCCAACAAAAATTGTAAACATGCTGCAAAGATAGGCGGAGCATAAGGGTAAAGATCGAAAAGATTAATCTCAAATTACATAATTTTATCAGAAGTGTTTCATTCAAGTGTTTTTGATTTATTACTTTGTTGGTCTGTTTATGACCTGTCTGTTTCAATACAACGCAGATTTGACAGAACAATTGCAAACACTTAAACCACAAAAAAGCCTCACATACTTTTTAGTATGCAGAGCTTCTCTTTTTTTGTCTGCTGGCGACCGTTTATAACGCATATTTGCCTTACAGACAAATATCTCTTTTTATCCGAAAGATCGCTATCACTCTTATTTAATCTAGCGGGCCATAAGCAACACCATTTACATTCCATCTATTTAAGAAGTATGGGAGCGACTCTTTGAAGTTGTCGTAGTTTTTGTTGCTCGGCAATGTCCATGCAGCCTCTGCATAAGCCGCTATGCGAGGGTATACTTTTTTCTGCATATCTTCGACAGTGGGTATAGATTCGCCCCACATTTGGCAGCCCATACCCAACACTTTACCTTCTAACTCTTTTGGCAAATTGGCTGGAATAGGGTTGAACGAATATGCTTTGGTAAGTGGAATCGACTCATAGCTATAATCAAGATAAGTATATTCGTGAAACGAATTCACAATATCGTAACCACTCTCTATGGTGCTATTAACCTGAGTTCGATTATTAAAATAAAGACAATTGATTGGTCTTTACTGTTT
>CAZIUT010000041.1:0-8479 GCA_964542545.1 uncultured Dysgonomonadaceae bacterium
GCAAATACTATTCGTTCATGGGATCATAATAAAGATAAATGGCAATGTCCTGTAATTATTGATAACATGATGAATCTTGAGTTACTTTTTTGGGCTAGTAAAGAAACAGGAGACCCTATTTTTCATGATATAGCTGTTACTCATGCTAACACAACCATGAAAAATCATTTTAGAGATGATTACAGTACATATCATGTTATAGACTATGATACTATTACTGGTGAGGTGTTGAAAAGAAATCAGCATCAAGGTTATAAAGATGAGTCAACATGGTCAAGGGGGCAAGCTTGGGGCCTTTACGGTTTCACTGCTACCTATAGAGATACAAAAGATGAAGCATATCTTGAACTAGCTAGAAACATTGCAGATTTTATTTTCACCCATCCTAATCTTCCTGCAGATCTTATTCCATATTGGGATTTTGACGCACCCAATATTCCAAATGAGGAACGTGATGTTTCTGCAGCAACTATTACTGCATCGGCACTATATGAGTTGAGCACCTATGGTGGTGATAAAGCAGACCAATATAAAAAATGGGCTGATACAATTCTTGAAAGCTTAACTAAAGATTACCGTGCAACTTTAAACTCAGATGGTGGTTTCCTACTGCTACACAGTACAGGGGCAAAATCTTTAAACTCAGAAATTGATGTTCCATTGGTTTATGCAGACTATTTTTTCTTGGAAGCTCTTCTTAGAAAACAAAAACTTGAATCGGGTATAGCGTTATTTTAAATAGATAAGAGAAGAGAGTAAATAACTTCGAATAATAGCACCCTATGCAACTTTAAAAAGATGCATAGGGTGCTATTTTTTTATGATGCAGTATAAACTGCTCACGGGTCACCAGTAAAACTATGTGTTAAACTATTGCTATCTTTAAAAAACTACTTTACTTAACTGTTTTACAAATTAGTCCAAATAAACTCAGGTACAGGTTAAATTTACAATTTGATGATAACTAACTGCTGTTTTCATATTATATTTGCTTAAAAGGCTTCGCCCCTTAAACTCCCCGATGAAATAAAAAACCCGATTTCACCCCAATGAAATAATAATGCAGATTTCATGGGGCAGGCGGGGCAGGCACTTACTCTTTTTGCCTTGACACAAAAAAGTAAGCAAAAAAATCAAGACTGTGGTCACTGAGCCTGTCGAAGTGTGCCCGTCTTACTCGAAAAACATGAGTGCGAAAGGCTGAAATCGTTATAACTCCTCCGATACTTATCGGAGCGATAGTTATCGGAACTCAAACAGCAACTATTTTTAATCGCCTTTCACCCTTGTTTTTCGGCTCGTCGGTCGAGGTCAGAGAGTAGGGTGATTAATCGTTACTGTGTTTATTAGAAAGAGTTTCGAGAGCCTGAACCCTCTGCTAGCAAAACATCTAAACAAACACATGTTTTTGCAGGTGATCCTTTATTTCCCAACTGTAGCTAAATCACAGAAAACTTTATTTCGCTTTATTCTTTTATTTTTACACACTCTTAGAGGAGTAGAATCTACGAAAGATATACCCGTGCATGAACCAAAGCAACAAGTCTTAGCAAACATTGTCATCATCATTACCTTGCTCTGCATTAACTCCGTAAATCAATTATAAGACACTGTGCTAGGAAACTCGCTTTGCATATGTTTCTTCACATAAAAAATATAAAAGTGCTTAAAGCATCTAAATCCACTTAAATGAAACAATAAAGTAATAGTGATTACTTTAAATGAAGACCCTCTTGGTGATCGCTTTGATTTGTTTCCAATAAGAAAATGTCCAGTTTCACGTTCAAACTCTTTGCAAAATTCATCTACAATACAAAATATTTCCGAAAGTTTATCGATAGTAATCATAAGGCAATTGTTAGATATTTATCTGTTAGTCAATACTATAAAGATGCTAGCTTTCGCCTTCTATTACAATTGTTTTCATGTGAATTTTAACCTAAGTATTAATCGAACTCATGTTTTTAAACCTACACGAAAGATTAGTGCGGGAAGGGTCTGCTTAATATTCAACACTAATTGTTCATATCAGGTCATCTTTTACACCTCTAAGGACCTTAGTCATAACAGAACATCGTTCACAAAACCCTATAGGTTTTTGTCATGTCCTTATATTTACATGATAAAAGCTGAAGTAATAAAAAATTAGTTTATTAATAAAAAGTGTATTTTAAGTCAAAAAAAAGTTTAATATATCAATCTAATCACTATCTTTACAAAAATAATAAACCATTACCTATAATAGTCTAATCAATAAATATTGCAATTTTTAATATATTTCCCAACGATTATTATTGATAGTTTATTTGTATTGCTATAAGAAATGCAAAAGATGCGGCTAAAGCACAAAACTTTATTTTGGAAGCATTTGATAGCTAATCTGTCACGAAAGAAGCTTTTACGACTGTCTACTTAAGTCAGTCAGATGGTTTTTACTATGTGCAGAAGTACTAAAGAAAAAGCAACAATTTCAATTACGAACAAGATAAAGAGAAAAACAATAATATAGTGTGAACATAAAAACCGTAATGCCTATGATGTGATTAAAAACCAATAAATGTTACAATATATGCTAGTCATAAATTAGATCAGTGCAATCAACCTGTTCTAAAGTGTTAATTATAAACAACAATAAATCTATGAATAAAAAAAATTTATCCTGTGATGTTTTACCTAAAAAAACATCTACTAATCATTTTATACTGATTATGAGAACGGTAATTATTCTTCTATTTACCTGTGTTTTTATTACCGTAGCTGAAACAGTACAACAGCAAGGTAAAACCATTACTGGTATAATAGTTGATACTAACGGTGTACCAATTATTGGGGCCAATATTTTGGAGAAAGGGAGCAGGAATGGTACGATTACGGACTTCGACGGAAACTTTAGCTTAAATGTAAAGGATAATGCTATTTTGCAAATATCTTACATCGGATATTTGGAGCAAGAAGTTGCCACTCAAGATAGAATCAATTTTAACATAACACTGCTAGAGGATACTAGAACATTAGATGAAGTAGTAGTAGTAGGATATGGAACACAAAAGAAAGTAAACTTAACTGGTGCAGTAGGTGTAGTTACTGGTGATGAGATCTCTTCAAAAGCCACTACCGACGTGTTGAGTGCAATGCAAGGGCAGTTGTCAGGAGTTACCGTATTACGTTCAAGTGGAAAACCAGGTTCGGAAACAGATGGAACATCTTCTATTCGCATACGTGGTTTTTCGTCATCCAACGATGCCCATGCATTGATTTTGATTGACGGAGTGGAAGGAAACTTAGAATCATTAAATCCTGGTGATATTGAATCAATTTCGGTGCTAAAAGATGCTGCTTCTGCCTCTATCTACGGTGCGCGAGCCGCTGCTGGAGTAGTACTTGTGACAACTAAAAAAGGTGCTGAGCATCGCCCAAGAGTATCATATAGTGGTTCATTTGGTATCAACACACCAGGTAGCATGCCTAAACGTATGCCAGTATGGGAAGAAATTGAAATAATCAATTTACTCCGAAGCAACAATTCGGGCACTCCTGCAAGAAACGAAGAGCATACTTCGTGGATGTCTAACCCTAACATAGAATTCATTCCTAACGGAGCACGTTATACTTTTCAAGGAAACGCTAACTGGTTGAATGAAGGGGCAAAAGAATACACCACGCAACAGACCCATACAATATCGGTTTCAGGTGGAACCGAAAAATCAAAGTATTTTATTTCAGGAGGCTTTCATAAAAAGGATGGGTTGCTTAAATATGGTCCCGACGATTTTAATCGTATCAACCTACGTGCCTCACTCAATAACGAAATCAACAAATATGTAGATTTCAATATTAATGTGTCATACGAAGGAACTGTACAAAAAGAAAATCCAGCTGGTGCAGAAAATATTTTTGGATTGTTATACAACAACTTAGGATGGCAAACCATTTATCTACCCGAATACGATACCAATTATAGTATCAACCCATGGAACACCGACTACCAACGAAATCCAATTCGAATGATGAAAGAAGGAGGAGTAGACAGAAGACAAAAGCAATATTTTTCGGGTATTGCCAATTTGCGTGTCAAAAATCTAGTAGAAGGATTGACACTTGATTTAAACGCTTCAAGAAGAGCAAGATTTTATAACTTTGATGGAGAGCACCCCTTACTTTTCTCTAACGGGAGGAACGGATCGGAACGTGCTGCTTCACATGTCAATAATCCCCAAAACACCAATAAGTTAAGAGGTACCAACTATCAAGATAAGTTGGAAGGATTGCTAAATTATGATTGGAGAGGAGAGAAGCACCATGTTCATGTTTTGGTAGGAGCTTCATATGAACAGTATCTCAATGATGAAATAAGGGGAATTGCACGTAATGGCGTAGCAAATAATTTTTTCAGCTTCAATTTTTATGACAACAGCTTAGCTACTAATTCAGAACTTAGTGACCTTATACAACCGTGGAAAATGGCTTCCACATTCGGCCGTGTAAATTACGATTTTTCTGATCGATATTTGTTGGAAGCTACTCTGCGTTACGACGGTAGCTCGCGTCTTGCACCGGGTAATCGCTGGGAGTTATTCCCCTCAATATCTGGTGCATGGCGCATCAGCGAAGAGCCCTTTTTTGAAAGTGCAAAACAAAACATTGACAATTTTAAACTTCGTGCTTCATGGGGACAATTGGGCAACAGCACTGTGCTCAAAGATGATTATTATCCATATATAGGTATGATTTCTTCAGGCACCCATTTTGGAAATCCATATTACTACCAAAATCAGATGGTTTCTGCAAATATTACGTGGGAAACTGTAACATCAACCAACATAGGTGTTGATATGGCCTTTCTTAGAAACAAACTGAATATTACTGCCGATTATTACTGGAAGAAAAATGATAACATGCTGTCGCAAGCAACTATGGGAAACATTAACGGATATCCTCAAGATAGACTCCCCTTTGAGAATGTGGGTGTTTTAAATGTTTGGGGATGGGAATTGTCTGCAGAATGGCGCGACCGTGTAGGTGATGTATCATATCAGATAAGATTTAATATTGACGATAGTAAAAACGAGTTGACCAAATATCAAGGTGCCAGTTCAATCAGTGCAAATACTATAGAAAGACTAGAGGGATATCCCCTTAAAACTATATGGGGATACCAAACAGATGGTTTTTGGAGCAGTCGCCAAGAGTATTTAGATTACAAATCCGCCAATCCAGGTTATGAGTCATATGATTGGGATACCCGTTTAGAAGGAGGTGATATTCGTTACGTAGCACAAGGCAATCCTGACCATCGAATTGGTGAAGGTGGAGGAACTCCTGAAGATCCAGGCGATTTAATATTACTTGGAAACGAAAACCCCCGCTTCTTATACGGCATCAATCTGGGTGCACAATGGAGTGGTTTTGACTTCTCTATGTTCTGGCAGGGTGTTGGTAAAAGGAAATACGTTGTACACAACGATATCTTTTATCCAGTTAATTATGATAGAACACCACACTCTGAACTCACAAGATTGGGCTATTGGACAGAAGAAACTCCGAATGCTTATTTTGCCCGCCTCGTGGAATATCAGACTTATAACTACCAAGTTTCCGACAGATGGATACAAAACGGAGCATACATGCGTCTCAAAAATATACAGCTGGGCTATACAATCCCTGTTCCTGATAACATACTCCAATCATTGCGAGTTTATGTTGCAGGTAGCGATGTGTGGGAATATACAAAGGCAAAGTTTAAAGCATTTGACCCAGAAGTGAGCGATAAAAAGAACAGAAACTACTATCCATTTTTCCGCACTTGGACGATAGGTGCTAGTTTAACATTTTAAAAGTATTGAAATATGAAAAAGATTATATTTATTTTTAGTTTGTGTTGTATAGTAATTGCATGGACAGGATGCGACGACCTATTAGACGTGACCCCAAAAACCGATTTATCAGATATTGATTTCTGGAAAACAGAAAACGACTTAAAAGGAGCCAGTGTTCGTTTATACCAGCAGTTACCCTTTACAATACAGGATTTACGATCAGATGAATGGGTAAGCAGAAATGCCAATTCTATAAGTATGGGTAGCTCAACAATACCAACTACATCAAGTGACTGGACTAACTCATACCAACGTATTTTTACCGCTAACAATATTATCGAAAAGGCTATAAACACGCCTATTAAGGAGAATATAGTTAATAGGTACTTAGGTGAAGCATATTTCTTTCGTGCATGGTACTATTTCAATTTGGTGTCTAAATATGGTGATGTTCCTTTATTGTTGAAAACCTTTACAAACACTACTGATCCTGATTTGAAGATGGGGCGCACATCCCGTGAAACAGTCATACAGCAATGTTATAAAGACCTTGAGTTTGCTGCAGAATGGTTACCTACTCGCGCCGACATGGAATCGGTGACTGATGAGTTTGAGCGTCGTTTTGTTACACGATCGTCAGCTTTAGGGCTAATGGTACGCATCGGCTTACACGAAGGAACCATGCTAAAATTTCATAATCTAGGCAGCGAATCCATTTGGAGAGCTCATTTGCAAAAAAGCATAAACTCCTACAACCTGTTAAAAGCCGAAGGTCATCAACTATACACCATAGGTGGTACATCTGTGTCGTATCAAGCCTTGTTTTTAGAGGAAAATAATAGCCTCAACAAGGAAATTATCTTTGCAAAAGCTTACGGTCCAAATGAAACAACTGGGTCAAGTGCAACCCTTCATAGTTTCACAGCAGGTACTGCAATGGGTAATCAATTAAGTCGCACTATGATTGACACCTATCTTTATGCTGACGGGTTACCTCGTGAAAAATCAAGTTTGGTAATTTCACCCGAAAAATCATTTAATCATGTGTTTGGCTACGAAAGTGATGGAATTACACCAGTAGCTGGTGGAATGGGAGCACGTGATCCTCGTTTGGAAATGTCTGTTTGGCGTGTATTTGATCCGCAAGATACAGAAGATGCAACGATTTTAGGCAAACATATAGGATTTCTCTTAACTGGAACTGGTCCATTCAAGCCCGACATGGCAAGACGAAATGCTTCTGTAGGCTATACTTCTAAAAAAATGTTTGTTGGATCAATGTACAACAAAGATGATATAGATCTTATCTACATTCGTTGGGGCGAAATGCTAATAGCATATGCTGAAGCTCTATATGAATTAAACGGATCCATTACGGATGCTCAATTAAACGAAACAGTGAATGCATTGCGCGATAGAGTAGGATTTGATGCTAAACTCACCAATGGGTTTGTTAATGCTAACGGGCTTGACATGCGTGAGGAAATCAGACGTGAGAGACAAGTAGAGCTGATGGCCGAAAATTTCCGTTATTCAGATCTTATTCGTTGGAAAACTGCAGAAAAAATATTACCAAAAGCATGGTTAGGCTTCAAATTTATTCCAGACGAGACTAACAATGGCGATCAACTCGCAGTTGATCCTTCCTTTACTTCACGACTGACTGATGCATCAGGAAAATTAGATGGTGTGCAAGAGTACAATTACCCCGAAGCAAACATCTATGTATATCAGAAATCTGAGCAACGCCGTTTCGATCCTAAAAAGGATTATTATTATCCAATACCTACTTACGAAATTGGTCAATCCGATGGAAATATTGAACAAAACCCTGGATGGCGCTAATCATTCATGTAAACTTAAAAAAAAACATTTCAATGAAAAAAATATTATTTATAATAACAGCAGCAGTCGTATTAATGATGACGGGTTGCGAAGGATACAGAGTTTGGGATGATGGTCTTCCTGAAATGGAGCACGTATATTACATCGGGTTCTTTAAGACAAATATTGCTGCAGACCATTTATCGTATGAAGTAGCTCAAAATGGTGATGCAAGATGGAGATTCGGTGCTAATGCCACTACAGGAACATGGAGACCAACTGATGAACAATGGGTTGCATCTGTTCCTATCCAGTTGTACAGCGAAAGGGTACGTAATTACGATGCAGTGAGTTTTTTGTGGGTGTACAACCTCGAAGGTAGCTCTTTGATTGCTGGTACCGATTATACGGTAATGCTAGAAGACGGCACCAAATTGACACCTAATGCCGACGGTGCATATTCGGTAACTTGGCCAGAAACCAGAAAGGGTGTTCAAAACATAAAAATTAAGCGCTCCCCGACATCCCCAAGTGGAAAGCTAAGGGCCAATCTTTACAATCCTACAAAAACCACCCCAATTATGACAGACTTGTCAACGACGATTCAAAACCAAACAGCCGAATATGAAATACGCTGTATGACGCACGACAATAATAGGGTAACTATAACTTTTACTAATTAGATCAATATAAGGAAGCCTTGAAGTATTTTTATATTAATTAATCACCAACCGAAAACACATTAGTTTTCGGTTGGTCTTTAATTTATTAAGAAATTTTCGGTTTATCAATTATTAGAAAAGCAAAATAGAAATGATTTCTACAATAACAGGGTTCGT
>CAZIUT010000041.1:8579-12008 GCA_964542545.1 uncultured Dysgonomonadaceae bacterium
AGAGACTAGAGACTAGAGACTGATAATTACGTGAAAACAACTATTGAGATTTAAGCAATGGTATCTTTGTAGAAAGCTATAAAATAAAAAAGCTCCGATTGTATCAATCGAAGCTTTTTTATTTCTAGTTTTTTTTTATTCTCTAGCTATTTAACTTATTTAATTCTTCGCCGTAAGCAGCTTTTTTCGCAAAAAAGAAAATAAAGAAAGGAACCACTAGAAGAACTATCATCCAAAAAATGTTTCCTGTTTTTGAGTTTTTTAAATTGTTTACAAAGATATGACCCAAGAAACCTTCAATAACTATTATCAAACCAATGAGCAAAGTTATATTGTTTGTAGTACCACTTTGTAAAAATGGAATAGCTAATATTAGTACTCCGATAATCATAACCAGCATCCCGATGTTTTTGGCAAATTCTTTCATGTGTCTATTTTATTATTATGAGATTAAATTCGTAACACAAATAAACACAAAATTCAAGAGATAAAGAAATTATTTAGCAGGAAAGTGTTCAATAATTCGAATAATAAATATTTTCATGATAAAACGCTCTTCAATTGAGTGATTATTCTTTTAATTAGGTAATTTTGTAAACAATGTTCAACCATATTAAAAAAACAACCTTAGCTTAGTATGAAGCGATTTTTCACCTTTTTGTATCAGTGGATTATTCTAACACCTATTTTTATTTTGCTCACTCTTATTACTGCAATCATAGTAATAGTTTTTTCTTCAATATTTGGGAGTAAGTTTTGGGGCTACTATCCTCCTAAGTGGTGGTCAAGATTTACTTGTTGGCTCTCTCTCTGCCCCGTGAAATCTAGTGGTCATGAAAATCTAGACAAAGATACCTCTTACGTATTCATTGCAAATCATCAAGGAGCATTTGATATTTTTCTTTGCTATGGATTTTTAAATCAAAATATAAAATGGGTGCAGAAAATAGGGCTTCGCAAACTGCCTTTTGTTGGCAAAGCCTCAGAATTGGCAGGGCATGTTTTTGTTGATAACTCTAGTCTTATTTCTCGTAGAGACTCAATTTTAAAAGCCAAAAGAGCAATAGAAGGCGGTGTTTCCATAATAATGTTTCCCGAAGGAGCACGAACAAAAAATGGCAAGCTTTCGCCATTTAGGCGTGGAGCCTATAAAGTGGCAATGGATATGGGGCTTCCCATAGTGCCTATTACTATAAACGGTCCTTACAATATATTAAAGGTAGGCACCATGAGTCTTAATCCCGGAAAACTTGAACTAACCATTCATAAACCTATTCCTACTGCCCATTTAAACAAAGACGATTTGCCTGCCTTAATAAATGAAACAAAAGAGATAATACACTCGGCATTGTGGGATAAGTATAAGTGATTTTTTTTTACGTTTATATCGTACCAGTTGACAATGAAAATTGCACATTCCTAAATTACAAAAAACACAAAAAAACACAGAAATACACAGAAAATAAAAATAGCAAAAACCATATCACTTAATAATGCAACAATTAATACTAGATAAGTAACTAGTTAAGCCAATTTCTCTGCTTATTTTTTACTAACTTTGCGCATTAAGTAAAAATAGTGTCAACAAGCTAAATTTGATACATATTTTGCTTGTTTGATATAATGTCATTACATTATCAGTCTATAATACTAAAAAAAACAACAGAGTATGAGCGAAGAGACATTTGTGTTAGATAAGAATGAGGTAAGAAACCTCATTCGAGATCGAAAAGCTATACAACTTCGCAGTCATCTTACAGAAATGTACGATGCCGATATAGCAGAACTAATGGACGACCTAAACGATAAAGTATTGGCTTTATTACTGTTTAGGATGCTTCCTAAGTTGAAAGCTGTAGAAGTTTTCTCCTATTTAAGTATCGATAATCAGCGCGAAATTATAAATGCTTTAAGCGAAGACGACCTCCCTTACCTTGTCGACAACATCTTCTTCGACGATGTTATTGATATGATTGAGGAGATGCCAGCCGAATTCGTAAACAGAGTTTTAATAAATATACCTCCCGAAAAAAGAAAACTAGTCAATCAGTTTCTCAACTATCCCGAAGATTCTGCTGGTGGACTCATGACCATTGAGTATGTAAGACTCACAGAAAAAATGACCGTGAGTCAAGCATTAAACCATGTGCGAGAAATAGGACTGAAAAAAGAAACTGTTTATACCTGCTATATTACCACTATTCATGAACGGTTAATAGGCATAGTTTCATTGCGTGCATTGGTTACAGAAGACCCCAATGCGAAGATAGTAGACATAATGGAGAAAGATGTCATTATGGTATACACACACGATGACCAAGAGGTTGTAGCCGAAAAGTTTAAACGATACGATCTTTTGGCTATTCCCGTTTGCGACAATCAGCAACGACTAACTGGTATAATTACCGTTGACGACATTATTGACGTAATGGAGCAAGAAGCCACCGAAGACTTCCAGATAATGGCGGCAATGACTCCTTCGGAAGAAGAATACCTTGCAACAAGTGTTTTTGTTTTGGCCAAAAATAGAGTTGTCTGGTTGTTGGTATTATTAATATCGGCAACATTCACAGGCACTATCATGAAGAGTTTTTCAGACACCCTTGAAGCACTCATTCTGCTGGGGATGTTCATCCCCATGCTCATGGATACTGGGGGTAATGCAGGAAGCCAAAGCTCCACACTCATTATTCGTGGTTTGGCTACTGGCGATATCAAGCTAACCGATGCTCTAAAAGTACTCAGAAAAGAGTTTCTCATAAGCCTTATTTGTGGTTTTATACTGTCGGCTGTCAACTTTGCACGCATCCTTGTTTTCGAACCCCAAGTACCCGTTCTTATTGCACTCACAGTTTCAGTAACTTTAATCACAACTGTAGTAATGGCAAAGGTAATTGGCGGATTGCTACCTATTGCTGCAAAGAAACTAAAGCTAGACCCAGCCATTATGGCCGGCCCGCTCATCACTACTATTGTTGATGCTTTAAGTTTGATTATCTATTTCAATATTGCTCAAGCAGTGTTGCACATTTAGAGGTGAAAGTTAAGAGGTAACACATACCGCCCCCCCCCAACCACCCTCAAGGGAGGTTTGGTGTGTACAGAGAAAATGCATTCTTATTCTGAGTGTAACGAAGAATCTGCCCAAGATTTGTAGAATGGTTTAATTTGTTTTTGGCTGTTAGGCCTTTCGCACTGCCGCTCGCGCGGTTTTGCAAACCGTGTGTCGCGTAGCGAAACATTTCAGATTTTATCTGCTTTTGCTTCGCCACATTTAATCCGCCCCCAACCCCCTAAAGGGGGCTTTGGAAGAAAAACAAGCACCCTTCCTAACAGGTTTCCAAACACCATGAAAACACTATTCTTAAACATGGCCAATACAATGCCAAAACACCCTACTCACCCCGACCTCGACCGATGAACCGAAAA
>CAZIUT010000042.1:0-11942 GCA_964542545.1 uncultured Dysgonomonadaceae bacterium
CAAAAGTTTCGCTTTGTTTTGATGTGCAGCTATTTCCTGCAATTAGAATAATTATAAATGAGATAATAAAGAAAGATTATGGTTTCTTGTAATTCATTTTTTTTGTCTGTTTTGTTAAGTGTAGCTATTTTGCAACAGCATGGTTACAAAGGTATTGTTGTTTTCCTATTTTAAATCTTTTAGTTCATATGTTACAACATAGATTCCATCAATCACATTCTTAAATCGAAACCCATCTAGTAACACAACCTCTCTTCCTTCTTTAAGATTAATATTATTGAATGTTTTCTTCTCTATTGTTTCTCCATTTAGTGTTTGAAGTTTTACTAAAAGGCTGACTTGTTTTTTTTCACCTAAGTGATGAATAACAGGAGCAATTATATCATCTGGACCATAAACCACATCAACATTATTGCTAGCAGCCCATGTTTTTTGGAAGACCATTTTGTTTGTATAATACGCTAATTTTGGGTGACGCAAGTTGTCAATCAGAGGCTTTTGATAAGTTCCCATATTTGCTCCTCCCCGAAGACTACACCATGAAAAACCATCGTATCCTAATAACATTTGCTTCTTCATCGACTCCCAGGCCGAGAATGCTTGCCATGCTTGACTAGCATGCCATTCGTCGAAAGTTAAATGTCGACCAATACTACCTTTATCATACTCCCACTCATAGGAGTTGAGAAGATACCAGGGCTTTCCTTTGCTTAACTCCCAATTGGGTTGCCCAATTGACTCCTCATGCTCAAAGTTGAAATAAGCTTTATCATTTGCTGCAAGACAAGAAGCCGCCCATTTGTTTGGTGCAGTGCGCAGTCTTGACCACTCAGCACCATATCCTGTATAAGCATCTTGGCTACCGCGAGTATTTAGAGGAGCCATATATTCAGGTACAGCCTCAATGCTGTTGCCTTGATAGTCTAGAGTGCCATCATAATTTGCATAGTGAGTATGCTGCCAAAAAGAAGTTGGTGAAATTAGTCGACTTTGATCAACGTTAGATATTGTCTGGTATACTTTTTTTACAAAATCGTGTGTTTCAGATATATTGTGTTTTTTGAAACGATTGGGATGGTTTGATGCCTCCCAAAGTACAATGCTTGGATGATTTATCACCTGTTTCATAAACTTTGGATAACCTTCAAAATCTATATTCCATGACTCACCTTCACGCATAAAAGCGGCTGTAGACCATATTAAGTAGATTCCCATTTGATCGGCAAACTCGGCATAGCGCGGATCATTTATTCCATCTATTGTATCTTTTTCAGCGTGCACATGCACACGTAAAAGGTTTGCTCCCATTTTTTTTATCATCAATGTTTCTTCAGCAATAGTTTCAATAGGTGCAGCTCTGTTATATTTAGAGGTTGTCTCGATGGGAGTGCGAAACCCCATGATTTGTGCACCATTCAACATCTCGGGCTTCCCGTTGATGTATAAATGTCCATCTGATTGTTTTATAGTTCTAATGCCTGTAGTGGTTATATAGTCATCGATAGGGTTTCCTTCTTTGTCTTTTAAAATAGCTTCAACTTTATACAGATAAGGGGTTTCTGCACTCCATAGATTTGGTGTAGGTACAGAAACATCAAATTCAAATTGATGATTTATTCTAGGGCGCACTTTTATGTCTTGATGTATAGATGCAACTTTATCACCTTCCTCTGGAAACCAAGGATAGTAATTAATCTCAATGCTTCCCTCAAAAAAGTTTCTATCGGGGTATTCTAGCGTTACTTTATGTGTTTGCACAGCTTCGTTTTGTTCGTTTTCTAATGCAACGGTAGAGGTTGCCATATTTTTGATTCTGCATTTTGGAGTAAGTGCTAGTTTTGTTCGTCCCATAAACCAACCAATGTAATGATCTGTGGGTGTATGTGGCATTGGTAAATTCAATTTGTATGGATTTACTCTTAAAGCAAAAATATTATCCTGGTTCTTTTTAAGATATTTAGTAACCTCTATTTCGTGTGGGTGTCGGTTGTTGATTACTGATACAACTTGATTATTTACCCATACTTCTCCGCCAGGATCGAGGGTCTCTATTTGCAAGAAAGCCCTTTCAAAGTCTCCAATATATTCTTTTTTTCTTAGATATAAGTGCTCTTCTTTTTCTCGAAGTCCTCCGTGCACTGCAGGTAGGTCAGACTTTTTCCAATTACTATCATCAAAATTAATTGATTGCCATCCTTCCACTGGTAGTTTTTTCTCAAAATCCTCGTCTATAATAACAGTAGAGTAGTAGGGATAATTAGCTTCATCTTGAGGTGTGTGATTGAACAAAAATAAATTGTCTATAAAAAAGCTGCCCTCCGATGAAAAAGAAATAGATGTTATGGCAGTTGCTGAAGTGTCTGAGAAAAGTATAAAGTCGTGAATCAATTTGTCATCGATGTAGCAGTTGAATCTTTTTTGAGTCATGTCTGCTTCTATGGTCAGTTTCGAGGCCTCTTTTTGCAGGTTTTCTTTATTCAAAACAAGAGAGATAACTGCTTTGTCTCCTTCTTTCAATAGAATTGTAAGTTTGTCTTTTTCTGCAGGTGTTATATCAATATCTAACTTGAATCGCCATGTTAGCGGATCGAATTTTTTTTCAAAGCTAGTGTTCTTTATCTTTAGTTTGCCGTTTTCAACTTGTACTGCTGGTGTTTTATTCCATGACGCTAGTTCTTTTTCTTTTTGTAAATGTTGATTTTCCTTATATCCATAAGTTTTCCAACCGTTAAGCCAAGTCGTTTTTCTTATATTGGTTGTTGGTTGAGGTTTTATTTTGTGCAGCAGATTGTTGATTTCTTCATCACTAACAATTTTTTTATCCAATTTAGGGTTGTCAAAATACTGGGAAGCGAAATCAGCATATTTTTTCAAGAAAAAGACTCTTTTATCTGTGTCAAACCATTCTGTTTCTCCCTTAAAATCTGTTTCTCCATTGGCAGAAGGGTCGCTGGTAAAATAACGAAGTTCGAAGGTGTTAGAAGTTTGAGCATTCCCATTTACGCATAGTAGAAAGAAGCTATATGCAAAAAACAGAACTCTTCTTAATTTCTTTTTCATGTTTGTTTATTTTGTGTTTGTTTATGTATTTGGTATTGTTTTGCATGATATGTAGCACTCTTATTTCTTTACCTATTATTTTATTATTGTGTAAAAGTTTGATGAAATTACAATGAATATTTATTTATAAGGTTCATGCAAAAGGTGTTCTCTAAAATATAAGAGGCAACTTTTAGTCACTATTATTTATACAGCATTTTTCGAAGGCTTTTTTTAAAACAATAAATACATTAAAAAAAAATTCTCAAGTGGAAGTTGTTTTTTTAATGTGTTTAAGTTTTAGTTGGGTTATTCCCAAAAGCCAACCTTTTTTTTTTGGGGTCATTATAAAGTAAGTGCTATAATACAATCAAGAGAATGCAGATTAGCCTTTCTTGGCTTTCTTCAATCTCTTTTCAGCTTTTTTCTCCTTTGGAGTTTTAGTAGCTTCTTTTTTAACCGTTTTCTTTGTGTCTTGACTTTTAGCCATAATGTTTATTATTAAATCTTATTGGTTGTTTTGTTTTACCTTAGTGGCAATTGTTTCTGATGTGAATTAATTGCTCTACAAACTTATTGAAAATTCTTTTGAAATATATCAATTGAGTAATATTTTTTTACTGAAAAAAGAAAATGTTTGTTTTCTGTCTGTAAAACAAACATCTCAAGGGAAGGTTGCTTGTTTTCTAAATATTTTTATATACTTGATTGAATGGTACACGGTATCTTTCGCCATGAACCGCTTTGTCGCCATTGCGTATACCACATGGGATAAGCATATTTATCTCTGCTCCAGAGGGAAGCTTTAGCAGCTTTTTTACACGGCGACTATCAAAACCCTCTATAGCACAGGTGTCGTAACCTTCGTTGGCCATAGCAATCATAAATGTTTGAGCAGCCAATGCACAACTTTTATGCACCACAATGCGCTGATCGCATTCACTACTATCAGTAAACATAGGGCGGAAAAGGCTTACAGAGACTGTTAGTGTTTTACGAAACAAACCCACTAAACCAAAGAACCGGGCATAAACTAACGGCATTAATTTACCATAATAAACCTCGCTCTTTTTTATTCGACCTGCTTGTCTGTCTCGTGGACTATTACGTTTGATATTGCCCCGTTGAAAATCTAACACTTGTTTGGCTCTACTGCGATATAAGTCGCCACGAGTAACAAATACCACCAATTGATTGGCACTAGCCACAGCGTTTTGAGACAGGGAAGCATGGGCCATTTTCTGAATCAACCCTTTGTCTGTTATATGATAAAACTCCCACAGTTGCATGTTCGAGCTGTTGGGGGCTAGCGTTGCCAACTCAAGGCAATGTTTCACCTTTTCTGTATCAAGGTGGTTGTCGCTTTGGTAATCGCGTATCGAACGGCGAAAATTCAAAACTGCTTCTAAATTCATGTTTTGTAATAATTGATTGGTGCTATTAAATGATGCTGATTTTCACCTTCTTAGTCTTGAGTCTGCTGTTGTTTGTCTTCTCTACAAGATTCTGAGCTATATCGGCGTGTACGCCTACATAAGCAGCGTCTTGTTTTATCTCTATTACGCCCACTTGATTTTTATTAACCCCGCCTTGCTTAATGAATAGTCCTGCAACATCTCCTTTCGATATTTTATCGCGTCTTCCTCCAGTTATGTATAAGGTACTCCATTTTGTTGGTGCTGCATGTGAGGCTTTGCTTAAATCAACAACGTAGAAGCTTTCGGCTTCAATTGCTTGAATATATTCTGGGAGTTCTTCACCTTCCCAATGCAATATATAGGCTACACCATCACGATTCATCCTTGCTGTTCTACCATTACGATGGGTAAATTCTTTTTCGTGTGGAGGAAGGTGGTAATGAAGAATAAATTGTATTTCTGGAATATCTAGTCCACGCGCAGCCAAATCGGTTGATAGAAGTATCTGACTTGTTCCATTTCTGAATTTAATAAGTGCACGCTCTCTATCCATTTGCTCCATTCCTCCATGATAGGGTTCATGTTGAATGTTGTGCTCTGCTAGATAATCGCTTACTCGTTCTAGACCATCTCTGAAATTACAGAAAATAATTCCTGGTTTGTTGCCTATAAAAGCAAGTGCTTTTACCAAAGAGTCTAGTTTGTCTTTCTCGGGTGATAGAAGTGTTTTTATAGTTAATTGAGCGCTCCCTTTATCAACAAAGTTGATAAGCTTTGGCCTTTGCATTCCTACAAACCGTGGAATGTGAGTTTCGCTGGTAGCAGAAGTAAGAATTCTTTGCCTTACATTGGGGAGAGCGTCAATAATCTCGGTCATCTCCTTCTCGAAACCTATCTCCAACGATTTGTCAAACTCGTCTAGCACTAAAGTGTTGATATATTCTAAGGGAAATCTGTCTCTCCTTATTCTATCTGCTACTCGTCCGGGTGTTCCAATAAGAATTGCGGGTCGGTGTCTCAAGTCAATCTTGTCTTGTGCACCAGATCTTCCTCCATATACCGCGTTTACTTTAAAGCCAGAGCCCATGTTCCGGGCTACTTGTTCTATTTGTTGGGCCAACTCGCGAGAAGGCACAAGTATGAGAATTTGAATCTCTTCGCATTCCTTATCAAGTGTCCCTATTAGTGGCAATAGAAAAGCTAATGTTTTACCTGTTCCTGTGGGCGAAAGCAGTACTACATCCGATTTAGATTGGATGGTTTTGTGTGCTTTTTCCTGCATGGGATTCAGCGCTGTAATTTCAAATTTCTTGAGAATGGGCTCAGTGGTATTATCATCTGAGGGTTCTGTTATATTATTTATATTTTCCGACATTTTTATATTTTCTATTTATATTCTTGGGTTAATTTTCTTGCTTCAGTTGCTTATTCAAAAGCATATCTTCTTCAAATGGTCTTGCTATAAATGTAAGACCTATTGGTTCTGAAGTATCTTTGTAGAACATTAGAACAATAAGGCATGGATGCTTTGAAACCGCAATATAACTCGCATTCAAATTATCAATGGATAATATTGCACCCAATTGAAGCTCTTTCATGGATGTTACAAAATAACGCACACCTCGCCATGTGATCTTGTTCTTAATTGATAGTGCTCTTCGAGATTAAGTTCTAGAGCAGTTATTCCTTCAAAAAATGGGTGTCCATAAAGAATTCTTTTAAAAGAATTTTCTTTATTATATACTACAATCCCTTCTACTGTGCGAAGAGTAATATCATCATTTTTATATTTATTTAAATACTTCGGAAGGTCAACCTTCATAATCAGCACTCAACAAATAATTGAATTCATCAAAATTCATCTCTATTGGATCAAATTCGATAACGATGTCTCCTATCGAAACAATTTTCTCTATGTTTAGTTTACATATAGGGTTTGCTAGAAGTCTTTTAATTACACCAAATAGCAAGCCTTCGATTGTTTCATTTGCAAAATCTTTAAGATATTCTCTGTTTTCAGAAATATCCTTCGAAACAAAGTCTTGAGAGTCTTCTTCGTAAAAGTCTTCTATCTGATTTGAAACCTTTTCCCACATAACCTTTTAATTAAGTATCTGATATTGTATGAGCTTGAATTGCATTTTTACAGACTCGCCTTTGGCGTTCTTAGCTATTTCTTATGACTTGTCATATGATATCCATTTTGAATAACTGTTAGAGGTGACTGTTTGCAAGTAAATACCATCGTAATGAGGAGTAGAATAAAATAGTATTCTCTCATGAGGTATGAATACTTTAACAGTTGTGATTTGCAATCTTATGGTTAAACTAGCTAATTTTTACGGATATTTTGCATTTAGAATTTAGCTTTTACCATTACTGGGAAATGATCAGAAGGAAAATGTCCATAATGCACATCGTTCAACACACCATACTTTTCAATAGTAATATCTTTGGTCACCCAAATGTAATCTATTCTGTTTTTCATGGGTGCATCTATCTTGAAAGTGTTGAATGTACCCTCTGTTCCGTAAGGTTTTGCCTGAGAGATAAGATAAGCGTCTTTCAAGTAGTTGTCCTCATAAAATATTTGAATAGGTTCATCGCTGGGTTTGGCATTAAAGTCGCCAACACTAAAAGTAGGCATGTCGCCTGCAATCTCCTTTATTTTGGAGAGCATAAGTAGCGATGAATTTCGACGTGCAACTTTGGCTTGGTGGTCGTAATGCACACTAAAAAAGAAGAATTCCTTTCCCGCCTCCTTGTCTCTGAACTTTGCCCACGAACATATTCTGCGTATTTTAGCATCCCATCCATATGAGGGTGTTTCAGGACTTTCGGACAACCAGAAGTTGCCACTATCTAATACTTCAAAACGATTTTCTTTGTAAACAATGGCCGAGTGTTCACCCTTGTTCATACCATCGTCTCGTCCTACACCTACATAGTCATAATCTCCTGCAGCAGTAATATCAAGTAGTTGATGGTGAAATCCTTCTTGTGTGCCAACAATATCGAAATCGTGAAAGCGAATTAATCCATTCACATTTTCCTTTCTGTGCTCCCAAGCATTCAGTCCATCGCGTGGTGTATCCATTCTTAAGTTATAAGTGGCAATATTTAATTGGTATTCTCTTTTGTTGTTTTGAGTAAATGCTACAGTGGCGATGAAAAGAGATAGGCAAAGGGTAAATGATTTTTTCATAGTTCGGATATTTATTGTTGTTTTTGTCTGTAATATCGTGTGTTTCATAAAGCAAAGCGCTGTAATTAAGAGGGTTGGTTCTTTTTATCTTTCATGCATGAGTCCCCCGCAACCCATCCTGTCGAATAAGCTATTTGCAGATTGTATCCTCCCGTTTCAGCATCTAGATCTATCATCTCACCAGCAAAATAGAGCCCTTTTACAATTTTAGACTCCATTGTCTTTTGCGATATCTCTTTTGTGCTTATTCCACCAGATGTTATTATAGCCTCTTTGAAAGAACGATAATTTGATATTTTAAAAACAAGATTTTTAAGAAGATGGAGAATCTGTTTTCGCTCTTTTGATGAAACCTGATTGCACACTTTTTCAGTGTCAATATTAAGAAGTTCAACAAAAACTGGAATCATACTTGCTGGTAACCAGAGTTTGAAAATATTGAGCAGTTTTTTATTTCCATGTTCATCTAAATCTCTAATTAGTCTGTTATCTAGCTTTTGCTCATCAAGTGCCGGTTTTAGGTCAATTACTACTTCCACCCTGTTTTTATCTTGCAATTCTCTTACAACCTCTCTACTTAAAGTTAGAATAATGGGTCCTGATAAGCCAAAGTGGGTGAAAATCATCTCTCCAAAGTCATCTGCTTTTTTTTTGCCATTTACCCACACTGTTGCCTTCACATTTTTGAGGTTAAGACCTTGGAGTTTTTGGGCCAAATCGCCCTCGGTTTCAAGGGGCACTAATGCAGGTCTTGCCTTTTCAATAGAATGTCCTACACGTCTTGCCAGTTCATATCCTTCGCCATTCGATCCAGTTGCAGGATATGATTTACCACCTGTTGCCACAATAACATGATTGCATAAGAACTTTTGACCGTTTGCCTGAACACCTACTATGGTGTTGTCCTTAACTATCAACTCTTCAGCTTTGTAATTGCAACGTATCTCTACTTTATTACTTTTTACCCAATTTAGTAAAGCCTTTAACACATCTGCAGAACGGTTACTAGCAGGAAAATAACGGCCTCCACGCTCTAAAGTGCTTTCAACTCCATGTTCTTTAAGTAGCTCTATGATATCTTTCGAGAAAAAAGAGGAGAATGCATTACGCAAAAAACGTCCGTTAGGATACACATGTTTTATAAACTCACTGATTGGGGCATTATTTGTAATATTACATCGGCCTTTACCAGTAATAAGTAGCTTACGTCCCTCCCGTTTCATTTTTTCCAACACCAACACCTTGCCACCCAGCTCTGCTGCTCTTCCTGCTGCTAATAATCCTGCAGGGCCTGCTCCTATAACAATAACATCAAAATTACTCATCACACAAAGGTATTGTTTAAAGTGTAAAACGAAATCCTTGCTTTATTTCTCATTTTTGTATCTATTCAATTTGAAATTTTCTTTTAAATTTATTATTGTTGCTTGGCCTTGCCTAACCATATACCCCATTTTACCTTAAAAGGATATCTCGTATAATTTTCATGCCAGCATGTTTGTTTAGTTTGTCAATTAAGCCTTGTTTATTCATCATTAACTCTGCGCGCAGTACTGATGATTTGAGGTAAACAATGAGTACACCTCTATTTAGATAAACATTTGACGTGTAGGCTGCAACACCTTCTCCCAACACCTCATTCCAACCTTTAACAATCCGGTTTTCGGCAATTCCTCTTTCTATATGACTCAATTGTGAGTCTCTTTCTCCTAACACCTCTTTAATGATGGTGCCTATATCTCTTGCGTTTCTTTTTATCATTGTTGGTGTTGTTTGTTTTGTTCTATCTGTTATTTTTCAAGTTGCTCTATCACTCCATTGCTCACAGAATAGAGGTGATAATTATCGTTGAAGGGTTGTAATATTCTGTCTAACGATTGGCGATTGGTATCGGAGATAAATATTTGCCCAAAATCGGGACCCGATACAAGTTGAATAATTTCTCTTACACGTGTTTCATCCAATCGGTCAAAAATATCGTCAAGCACAAGCAGTGGCATTGTGCTACTTTTGCGAGAGAGGAACTGGTACTGTGCTAATTTCAACGACACAAAGAATGTCTTCTTTTGTCCTTGCGATCCATCTTTTTTTATAGGGTATTCATCTATCAACATATCCAAATCGTCCCGATGAATACCTACTGTTGTATGCCCAAGTAGCATGTCGCGATCACGCGCTGCAAGCAGTCGCTCTTTGAAACTACAATTGGCTAGTTGCGATGAATAGTTGAGTGAAACAACCTCTTTCAATTGGCTAATGGTAGTGTAGAATTCATGAAAGATAGGTGTTAGCTCTTGAATAAACAAGTTTCTTTTGCTGAAAATGGCTTCTCCTTCTTCTATCATTACCTCCTCCCATAGTTCTAGCAGGCTTTTGTCTACCTTGTCATTCTTTAGTGTAGCATTGCGTTGCTGCAAAGCATTGTTATAACGTACTAGTGATTGTAGGTAAGGTTTGTCGAATTGCGAAATGGCCACATCCATAAAAAGGCGGCGCTCTTCGCTACCCCCCATAATGAGTTCATTGTCGGCAGGCGATATCATTACTAGCGGGATAAAGCCAATGTGCGATGAAAGTTTATCGTATTGCTTATTGTTACGTTTAAATTGTTTCTTCTGTCGTCTTTTTAGGGCGCAAGTTATCTCTTCTTTGTTACCATTTGGAAACTCGTATTTGCCTTTTATCATGCATATGTCTGCTTCGTGTAAGATGACTTGCGAGTCGATGGGGTTAGAGTGACTTTTACAAAACGACAGATAATATACAGCATCTAAGAGATTTGTTTTACCCATCCCATTATCACCCAGAAAACAGTTAATCTTGGGCGATAGCGATAATTCTACCTCTACGAGGTTTTTGTAGTTGAGTATAGATAGGTGCTTTAATATCATATTGTTTTGTGGAAATCTATTTTGTTTTTATTCGGCTACAAGGTGCTTTTGTAGTTCTTCGGGCGAAACATTCATAAAGAGCTTTCCTTGGTGAGCAAAAGCTATACGTCCGCGTTCTTCTGACACAATTATTACTTTTGCATCAGTCTCTTGTGATATTCCCAATCCTGCACGATGCCGGAGACCTAAGTGTTTTGGGATGTTTGGATTTTGAGAGACAGGTAATATGCAGCCTGCTGCTCTTATTTGTTTTCCCACTATAATCATTGCACCATCGTGCATGGGGCTATTTGTAAAGAATATGTTTTCGATTAATCGAGTAGAAATATCTGCATTTATTATTTCGCCTGTTTGCTCGTATAGGCCCAGCTGTATGTCTTCTTGAACTACAATTAATGCTCCCACTTTGTCTTTTGCCATATTCATACACGCAAATACTATGGGTGTAATGTGCGATATATCTTTCTCTTTTGTGTCTTGCGAAAAAATGAATTTAGTAACCATCTTCCATCCTTTTCGTGAACCCATCGACATAAGAAAGCGTCTGATTTCATCTTGAAACAGTATGATAAGCAGAATGGGACCAACGTCTATAACTACCTTTAAAATTGTGCCTGTCAAAGTCATCTGCAAACTTGATACTAAACTCCATAAAATCAAGAATGATGCAATACCTATAAACAATGGCTTAGTACCCGATATTTTAACTAAACGGTAGGCATAATACATTAATGATGCTACTATTAAAATATCGATGAAGTCTTTTATAGTGAAATGTTCGAGCATAATGTAAAGTGTGTTATTATATAAGTAGTTGAGGAGTGTATTTGTTCAGTTTACAGGTTAGTTTTACACATTCTACGGCTTCTTTCACATCGTGTACACGTAGTATTTTTGCCCCTGACTGTAATGCATAGGTGTTTAAAACAGTTGTTGCATTTAAACTCTCATCTGCTGTTATCTCCAATGGTTTGTAGAGCATCGATTTTCTTGATATGCCTACTAGCAATGGTGTGTCAAATATATGAAAATATTTGAGATGTGCCATCAATTCATAGTTTTGCTCTACTGTTTTGCTAAATCCGAAGCCTGGGTCCACTATTATATCGTTCACACCTAGCCTGTTGAGGTGAGCAATCTTCTCTGAGAAATAGAAGATAATATCTTCTATAAAGTTGTCATAGCTTGTATTCTGTTGCATAGTTTGTGGTGTGCCTCTCATATGCATGAGTATATAGGGCACATTCAATTCTGCTACTGTGGCAAACATCTGATCATCTATCTGTCCGCCCGAAATATCGTTGATTATAGCAACACCATATTTCTCAACGCTTGCTTTAGCAACATCAGCGTAGAAAGTATCCACAGAAAGTATAGCCTCTGGAAATT
>CAZIUT010000043.1:0-11736 GCA_964542545.1 uncultured Dysgonomonadaceae bacterium
AAGGTATAAACGAGTTGTTCAAAGCTTGTTTTTATAGTTGGTGGCTTTTAAAACTGTTAAGGGAAAAATTGAAAGTAATTTGGATAAACAATAACTAATATATATCTGCCTCCCTTTTAACCAGAAACAAAAAAACCACCCTCTTTAATATAAAAAGAGGGCGGTTTGCTAATAATAGATCATCTTCTCTACAAAGAAGCGTGTTTCATTTTATAAATTGTGTTCAGAAAGGTATCTCTCGGCATCCATTGCTGCACGACAGCCTGTTCCGGCCGATGTGATGGCCTGACGATAGAGAGAATCGGCAACGTCGCCAGCTGCAAATACACCTTCAACCGATGTGAATGTAGTTGGGTGTTGCGTGTTTATATATCCTTCACTGTCCATATCCAATTGACCTTTGAATATTTCAGTGTTTGGGGTGTGCCCAATAGCCAAAAAGAAACCATCAATTTTGATGTCAACTTTCTCCTCGTCTTCTTCGCCTAATCTTTTCACCAAGTGTGCACCTTCAACTCCGTTGTCGCCAAATAGTCCAAGTGTGTTATGCTCAAACAGGATTTCAATTTTCGGGTTATTCATCACACGTTCTTGCATAATTTGAGAAGCTCTTAAGTAGTCTTTTCTCACAATCATGTATACCTTCGATGCCATTCCCGACAAATAGGTTGCCTCTTCACAAGCAGTGTCTCCACCACCCACTACTGCAACTATCTTGTTTCTGTAGAAGAACCCGTCGCAAGTAGCGCATGCCGATACGCCCATTCCAGAATATTTTGTTTCGTCTTCTAGGCCTAAGTATTTTGCAGTTGCTCCAGTGCTAATAATCACTGTGTCGGCTTCTATCTCCTCTTCGTTGTCGATAGTAATTGTTTTTGGACTAGTTGAAAAGTCCACTGCTGTAACTCTTCCTCTCACTACTTCAGTACCATATCGTTCGGCTTGTTTTTTGAAATCTTCCATCATTTCAGTACCTGTAACTCCTTCGGGATAACCTGGATAATTCTCAACTTCAGTTGTAGTGGTTAGTTGACCTCCTGGTTGCATTCCTTCGTACAATACTGGACTCAAGTTGGCACGTGCAGCATAAATGGCGGCTGTGTAGCCTGCAGGGCCCGATCCGATGATCAGACATCTAGTTCTTTTTTTCATAATATGTGTTGTTGTATGTTTTTAAAAGCAGTTTCGTTGTGTTTGCGAAAGAGCCTTCAGATTATTATTAGTGCAAAGATACACTGAAAAATGATACTATGAAAACAGTATCATTTTTATCTATAGATTAGTTGATAGAGTTGATTATCTAAGGTCTATGATTTCAACTCCAGGATGATTGTTCTTATTGAATTGGAACAGATCGTTTGTAAATTTATTGCTGCTGTTGTAGTCTGAAATGGTTAGCTTATTCTTGTTGCCATCTCTTGTTGCAAACTTCACCATTACTACATTGTTGGTTTTATTGTCTAGAAAAATACTCAAACGTTCAAAGTCTTGCATTTTATCTATAGGTGTCATTTCAATCTCTGTAGTTGCCTTTCCGTTGAAAGAGCGCGCAACAGGTTTTTTCAATATATAGTTAGTTTTATACATATTGAGCAAACCAAGAGGGCTGATACTAATTAACTCTTGAGGAGTGGGATTACTTATATTCACCTCGTTGACATCTTTGAGCAACACCCATTGCGTGGTGCCGTCAAACCATATGGTGGAGTAGGACATGTCTAATTTAAACTTGTTTCTTTTTACAAATGCAATTCCTTCTTGAGGTTCAAATGCGCCTCCATCGGGACTGTCGGGCGAAAGGGTGAAAGATAGTTTCACACCTTCTGATTGCTCAAAGAGTTCACTTGCTTTGTCTAAAATAGCTTTAGACTCTGCCGAACTTTGCGCATAAGATGCTGCAGAAAGCATCAAAATAGATAGGGTAATTATGATTGAATGTATTGTTCTCATTGTTGTTGATAGTTTATGTTGTTGTTGTTGTCTTTTTAGACAAGGATGGTGGGGTAAGGTTTAAATTTACTGTGTGTGTATGTAGATAAATTGGAGGGCTGTAGATAATGTTCATGAATCTTCTTTACCATCATACTACTCTGCCGCTTGCGAAGCGCAACAAAAGAATAGAACACGGATGACACGAATGCTAATGATGAACACGTGTGAAAAGTAAAATGATTGCTCCTTCTATTGGTCATAATTAAGCTTCAAACGCCGTTTGAAAAGTTTTTGAACCAACAAAAACACATTAAAAAACACTATACCCCCCAACAATTCTACTTTGCCGCTCGCGTAGGGAGCCCTCGCAGCACAAAGATAAATCGGCGCAAGCGGTGAGAAAACTCATAAACTTTCTCTACCACGATACCGACCTACCGTTGCATTAAAATCAGCAAGCGTTATTTAAATATCAGAATTCAGAATCTTCTCTAGCGAGTATTCATCTTGAATATATACATCGCGTGGTTTGCTACCTACTTGAGGTCCAACAATTCCAGATGCTTCAAGTGTGTCCATAATACGTCCCGCTCTGTTGTATCCAATTGAAAATTTGCGTTGTATAAGAGAAGTAGAGCCTTGTTGATGTACTACAATCAATCGAGCAGCTTCTTCAAATAGTGCGTCACGTTCATTCATGTCAACTGCTCCAGTGCTTTTCTCGCTCTCAACAACATATTCAGGAAGTTCAAAAGCCGATTCATATCCTCTTTGCTTACCAATGTATTGAGCAATGCCTTCTACTTCGGGTGTATCCACAAATGCACACTGTATACGTATCAAATCGCTACCTTGCGAGAATAGCATGTCGCCACGGCCAATCAATTGGTTAGCGCCGCCCATATCCAATATGGTGCGCGAGTCTATATTAGAAGTTACCCTAAATGCCATGCGTGCAGGGAAGTTTGCTTTAATAGTACCTGTGATAATATTGGTGGTGGGTCGTTGTGTTGCAATAACCATGTGCATACCCACAGCGCGTGCCTTTTGCGCAATACGAGCAATGGGCATCTCTATCTCTTTTCCGGCAGTCATGATAAGGTCGCCAAATTCATCAATCACCACTACTATATAGGGCAAGTATCTGTGTCCTTTATTGGGGTTGAGGCGACGTTTCACAAACTTATAGTTGTATTCCTTTATATTTCTTACATGTGCTTTCATCAGCAACTCATATCTGTCGTCCATCTCTTTGGTGAGCGAGTTCAGTGTTTGAGTTACTTGTGTAACGTCTGTAATAATTGCTTTCTCAGAATCGGGAAGTTTGGCCAAATAGTGTTTCTCTATGGTGGAGTATATATTAAACTCTACCATTTTTGGGTCAATTAGCACCATCTTCATCTCGGATGGATGCTTCTTGTATAAGAGTGATGTAATAATTGCGTTGAGACCCACCGATTTTCCTTGTCCTGTGGCCCCAGCCACTAAAAGGTGAGGCATTTTGCACAAATCGAACATGAATATTTCGTTTGTAATGGTTCGCCCAAGCGCCACTGGTAAATCATAGTCGCATTCTTTAAATCGTTTGGAAGCAATAACAGATTGCATCGACACAATTTGCGGGTCTTTATTGGGCACTTCAATACCGATGGTTCCCTTGCCAGGCATTGGGGCAATTATACGAATTCCTAAAGCCGAAAGGCTGAGAGCAATATCATCTTCTAAATTACGAATGCGCGAAATGCGTACTCCTGCTTGTGGTATAATTTCGTAGAGTGTAAGCGTGGGTCCAACAGTGGCTTTTATCGATGTTATCTCTACCCCATAGTTTTTGAGTGTGCGAATAATCTTATCCTTGTTCTCGGTTTGCTCCTGCATATCCACCTCTTTGTTGCCCACATCATAAGTTTTGAGCAAACTCATAGATGGAAACGAAAACGACGAAAGGTCTTTTGTAGGGTCATAATCTTCTAACACCTCTCCTGTTTCCTCATCAACCAACTCACCCTTGTCTGTAACAGAAGTGGCTGAGGGTTTTGCTTCGTCTTCTCCTTTAGGGAGCATGTCCTCATCTTTGGGAACAATTACTTCAAACTCTTTGCTCTCTTTTTCGGGTGTACTGGTTTCAAGTGATGGTTTTTTGTGTAGCGTTATTTTCTTTGTAAATGAGGCTTCTTTATTACTAGTTTCATTTTCTTCGTCATCATTATCCTCCTCGTCTTCATTGTCACTCTCTTTCGTGGCTTTTTTGCGTGAAAGAAATGCAAACACTTTGCTCATTGAGGCAGCTATTTTTTTCTTTTTTGGTTCAGAGGCATTGTCATTGTCAAATTCAGTATCATTTTCGTTAGCTTCCGAGCCATTGTTATTCATACGCTCAATTCCCTTCGACAGCGTGTTCTGGATTGTAAACATCGATGATTTTTTGAACAACACTACGAGAATTATAACAAAGAGAATCATGAGCAAAACAACACCAGGCCAACCAATGCTGTTTTGTAGAATATTCTCTACATATTGTCCGTGCTCACCCCCCCAAATAATAAAAGTGCTATCAAAAGCTTTGCCTATAAAGGCAGCAGAGATAGAACCAAAAATAATAGATAAAGCAGCAAATACAAAATGCTTGGTAAGAGAGCCTTCCCACACCTTCATCCATTTTAGGCCCATAAGTATTACAAACACAGGTATGAGAATAGAAAAGATGCCAAACCATTTGTTTATCATTTTTTCAGCAACAAATGCTCCCAAAGCACCCGTCCAATTGCTTATTATATGTGTTTGGCCATCTACTTGTGTGTCGTTTTTAATAATTTCTAGAAAGGTTCCATTTGTCACCACACTCTGATCAACGCCTCCAGTAAAGAAAAAGGAAATCATACCCAGAAGTATATATAAGCCAAAGAAAGCTACAATTACCCCAAATAAAAAATGAGTCCGCTCACTTTTCAGGAAATTGATTGTTGCCTTTTTCTTTGAATTGCTTCCTTTTGTAGTTTTCCTCTTATTTACTACTCTTTTCTTTTTTGCCATGTTTGTAATGCTTCAATTTGTTTGAAGCATATATTTAATTCGCTGTTTATAATATTATTGTGCTATATTATTACAAAAATAATAAAAACAAAGTTAGTAAACGGTGAATAGCCTATCCTTTTTAAAAAATGAGCAGATTCACTGCATAATCGATATGCAATGAATCTGCTTTTATAATGTTATTGAAAATGATAGCTGTCTGTAGGGTAGATTAACCTTCTTTTCTACTCACAAGGTAAATTCCGCCTACTAACGCAACTACGCCTAAAGCTAATTGAATATATCCGGTTTCTTTACCGCCTTTGTCTTCGGCACTTAGCTCTATGCCCAACACCTCTACTGAGTTTGCACTCTCTTGCACTTTATTTACACCTATATACACCAGAAATAGGGCTACACCAATAAGTATTATTCCAATTATTTTCTTCATAAAAATTTAGTTTAAAATGTTATTATTATTATTATTATTATTATGCTTATCAGCAAGATGAGACTTGCCTGAAGAATTGTCTATTTCTTGTTTGTTTCTATCATCGATGGGTCCATCTTTTTGAATTTCGATGGTTCGGGTTGACACTGCATACTCATCTGGATAGATTTTGCTGCCCAACTCGTTTGCCCATGCTTTGGTGAATTCTGCGCCAATATATACAATGGTTGCAGAATAATAAACCCACACTAATAATAAAAGTATCGATGCTGCTGCTCCGTATAACGTGGTTATCTTGCTTGTACTTAAATAAATGGATATTGCATATTGCCCCACGAGGAAAAGAATTGTTGTAACAACGGCACCAATGGTAACATCTCTGAACTTTATTTTTGCATCGGGCAATACTTTAAATATTAGCAGAAAGATAGAAACTGTTACTACAATATTTAGAATTATTCCAACCAATTTGAAAAGAACTAACGTTACATCGGGTAAATACGTTACCAACCTATCGTTGAGCAAACCAATGAGTGAGCTTGTGCTCATGGTAACTAAAAGAATAAAACCCAAAGCTATAATAACAGAAAATGAAAGTAATCTGTTTTTGATTAGTTTTAGCCAACCTTTTTTTGGTTTAGGTTTGATGCCCCAGATAGTATTGAGCGACTCTTGGATGGAAGTGAATATTGTAGTGGCGCTAAACAAAATAACACCAATGCCTATTATTGTAGACAAAGTGGATGTGTTGGCAATCTGAGCATTATGAACCACATCTTGTAATGTTTTAGCAACATCGGCTCCTAAAAACATACTTAACTCACCAAAGAGCTCGCCCTCTAAATCTTGTGTAAAGAAAGCACCAATTGTTATTATCACCAATATGAAAGGAGCAAAAGAGAAAATAGTAGCATATGATAGTGCAGCGCTTAAGCGTGTTACTTTATCATCGCTAAATCCTTGTACAGTCTTTTTAAGGATAGTCCAAATTGATTTTAGGGTTATTTTCTTCTTACGTCGGTTGTTGCTCTTGTTCATAAATAACAATAAGATGTTTCTATGAACTTATTAACAGCTTAAAACCTGTTTTTGTTTTTAAATGGGGGTTTCTTTTACCTCGTTGGCAGGTATTTATATGTTCAAAACCAGGTTTTAGCTACTAACACGAGATGACAATCATCAGTAAAGAGTGCTGTGCTATGGCAAAAATATTAATTACAAGGCAAGGTCTTTCAATCTTTTAAGTTATTGTTGTATGCTGATTTTACATAAAAGCTGTTTATTTCTGCCGATTTAATCGATACAAATGATCGGATTGCTGATGTATTTTACTTGATAGCATCGATGGGTAATCTGGATGTTCTTTCCAAAAAACATCTACTTCATTACGTGCTTTTTCTGATGTGTGAGCCCCCAAAAGAGAACGAAGCCAGCTAGTTGGGAAGAAAATATCTCCTGTTTGCTGCACCTCTTTCAAAGCTTCTAAGGCTGGGCCAATGTAGGCAACAGCCTCTTCATTGCGCAAACGATGATTCAATAGTGACAGAGCTGAAGAAGTCCAAGGCTCAACCCTCCGGTTGTCGGCATGCAGCAAGGCATTGAACACACTGTCACGAACAGCTTTGTTTGACGAAACGGCAGGCGAAATAAATAAATACTCATGTCGCCTATCAGAATTAGATATACGAGAGAGCTGTTCCTCAACAATCTCATTTGCCTCTCCTGGCAAATGTATTGCCAATTGATATGAAAGATTAATATAATCGCGTTCGCTTAAATCATTTCCTCCAGGCACCTCTTCGCTTTTCCAAATCTGATACAACTTATTAACAGCCTCTTTAGAATGAGCCATGTTGATATATTGACGGAATGCCTGCAAGCGTAATTGGGGTCTTCTCCCTTCTTCAACCTGTTTCCATAACTCTTTTTCTAGCCAAGTATAATCCGAATTAGTAAACCGAACAGCATTAGCCAAATATCCTAGAGCCATTGAATAGAGCAGATTGCTCTCTTCATGCACCAAGTAGTTCATTAGAGCATACAGATAAGGGTCCACATCAAGTGTGTGATTCTGTAGGTTTTCGTTCAAGGTAATGAGCAGTGAGCCTTTCAGCAAATCGTTGTTGATTGTATCCATATAAGCAAATGCACCTTTCACATCATTTGCATTCATCTGGAAGAAACCATAACCACGCCCATCAATATTTGGCAAAATTACTGGTGCAGAAAATGAGTGTTTCAACTTTGCTGTCGCACACTGCACAGAGTCAGTTATTTCTATAACTACATCTTCGATATTTCCATCTTCTATAAGCCGGTATTTCAAGCTTTGTGGCCAAATAAGACCTCTATCCCATGTATCGGATTGCTCAACAATGAAATCTCCATTCTCTACTTTAGCTTGCAAAACTGGCATTCCTTGTTCCTTGACCCAAACCTCGCTAAATTTTTTCAATTCGCGTTGGGAGTATTTGCTCAACGATGCAATCAGTTCATCCCAAGTAGCATTAGAGTAGGCATAGGTTTGCAGATAATCTTGAATACCTTTTCTGAAAGCCTCTTGACCAGTTCGCTGCACTAACATTTCCATTATTACTGGCGATTTGTTATAGATGATATTTGAATATACTAAACCGGCATTCCTCAGATTGTCCAATTGCTGCTGTATAGGCGTTGCTCCCAACGTTCGGTCTTCAGAATAGGCCGATGGAATGTATCCACGAATGAAATTTAGCTGATGATTAACTGTTGGGTACAATGGTTCCACAATTCGAGCCGCAAAATAGTTTGCGAAAACTTCTTTTGTCCAAACATCGTTGAACCATTTCATGGTTACATAATCTCCAAACCACATGTGAGCCGTTTCGTGAGCAATAAGCGAGCTTCTGCCAAGTTGCTCAATGAGTGTGGGTTGCTCATTCAAAAACATTCTCTGGTCGTTATACAATGTGGCCCCTGTGTGCTCCATTCCGCCGTATTGAAAACCGGGCAGAATAATTAAATCATACTTGGCAAAGGGATAAGGAATTTGTGTGAAATCTTCTAACCAAGCCAATGCATCGAAAACCTCAGTGGCAATTTCTGGACACTGAGCTTTGCGGTCTGGGTCTGTTTCGCGATGATAGATAGAGATAGACCGTTGGCCTCTAGTAAAAGCCTCCTGCTGCAGATTGCCTGCAACAAAGGAGAAGAGATAGGTTGGCAGGGGTTCTGTTTCTTTAAAGGTTACTACATGCTTTTGTGGGAGTGAGAGAGAGTCTATCTTCTCTGTTTCTCCATTGGCCACTGCCTTCCAATCTGCTGGAATTGTTAAAGATAAAGTGTAGTTTGCTTTTAAGTCGGGCTGGTCGAAGCAAGGGAAAAGCGTTCGTGCGCGATCTGGAACTAACAAAGTATATAAGAACTCGTCTCTCCTATTCAAAGATTGGTTAGATGCATGGAAAGTGATAGCTGTTTGGTTTTGTCCTGATTGTGTGTGCGAATGGGCAATATAAATGTGCTCGTTCTTTATTTCATAATCCACCGTGTTTCCATTCATCAACACAGAAGTCACTTGCAACGAATCTCCTGCGAAATCAATTACCAAAGGCTGTTTGCCGCTCTGGCTCCAAGAGATATTAACTTCTCCGGTAACAGACTCGTTCTTATTATTGGGTATATTGAACGACAAGTTATACTTAACGTTGGTATATTCTTTTGAGCGAAACTGAGCCAACTCCCAGCTAACACCCGGTTTTTTGAGAATAGTCAAATCCTCTCCTTTCATCTTACAAGAAAACACCGTAAACACCATTAAAACACACCACATCCATTTCATAAGACTCATTTTTTTAATCACGTATATAGTCGGCTATGTTTTTAAAATTTCTTTCCATCAAATACATGTTTTGTGCCATAAACGAAAAGAATTTGCCCCAATCTTTATGTCGATGGAAATCTATTTCTTCTCTCTTTGTATAAATACGCGCCACATCACTCCCTGTTTCACGTATATAGCAAAGATCCCAAATGAGTCCATCAGCGAAGTCTTTCTCAAGACCCTCTTTGTGCCAAGTAAGTTTCTCATACATTTCCAATCGTTCGTCTTCGTCTTTATTGTTTACTTCCAAAATAACATTGGCTCCTTCGCGCGTTGCGTCAAACTTCAATTCTACACCTCTCACCTTTGTGTCATAAAGCATCCACATTTTTTGTCGGTTGCGTAAATAGGGTTGTACTTTACAATAAGTAGCGAAGTTTTTCCAAAACTCTATTTTTAGATTTCTCAATTCTTCTCTGCCATACATTTTTTCAATCTGTGGTATAAAAGAGCATTGCGCTCTATCCCGCATTATTCATCACATTTTTATTAGTATATATGTAAACGATTAAAAATCGGGGGTTTACTGATTTGTTGCAGTTTAATACAAAGGCCCACTTTTGGGCTATGTTCGCTTTTATCTAGTCACTGATCCAGTCGAAGTGTACGCATCTGCTACGCCAGCAAACCCCTTGAAATAGTGATCTTTATCAGCGAAGCTTGACGCCCTAGCATCTACGAAAAACTAAAAGCATGAATATAAGGGCTAAGTATTGCCTCATATTATATGATAAAAATAAGCAATTAATCTGTTTCTACACTATTTTTCTATTGTTCTCTTCTGTTTTTCTTCATTTGCGGATGTTATATAGCGTCGTTCAAAATTGCCCAACCATCTTATTAAATGGTGATTGTTTGGTGCAAGTAGGCTTCGCTTATTGAGCATGAAAGTGTAATTTGAGGTGCAGGAGTTTGACAATAAAGAGAGAAATTTCAAATAAGGAGTGTGAGATTCGACAATCAAGGGATAAAAGTAAAATCGGAGGTGTGAGATTCAATAGTCAACACATAAAAGTCAAATCAGACATGCACTATTCGACAATTAAGGCATTCAAATCAAATGATATGTGCAAAATAAGGCGTTGGTGCTATATTTCAAACATTATTGCTACAATACTATTGCCTCTTTGAGGCTGCGCTGTGCATAAGGGTAAGCTGTAACTGTTTAGCATCTATGAGTTAAAGCGAGCACTGCTTTGAAAATTGGGTTCTATTGAAAAGCAAAAAGCCCGCGAAATCACTTCGCAGACTTTTCTGTTAACACAATCTTCATGAAACAAACTACACTATCGAGTCGATTGCAGAATTATAGTCTGGTTCTTCGGTAATTTCCGGAACCAGTTGGTTGTATATAACTTTACCCTCAGGGTTTACTATAACTACAGCACGAGCTGTAAGTCCTTTCATAGGGCCATCTACAAGAAGAACTCCATAGTCTTTTGCAAACTTATCATCTCTAAAGAGAGAAAGGGCAACTGTATTTTCTATTCCTTCCATACTGCAGAAGCGACCTGCCGCGAAAGGCAAATCAGCAGATATTCCTAATACAACTGTATTGTCTATAGAACCTGCATCTTTATTGAATTTTCTTACTGATGCGGCGCATACTCCTGTATCTAAACTTGGAAAAATGTTTAATATTACGTTCTTGCCTTTATAATCAGACAATTTTACTTCTTCTAAACTAGTGTTTACTAATGTAAAGTCGGGAGCTTTTTCTCCTATTTTTGGAAGAGAACCACTTGTATTTACTGTATTTCCTTTAAATGCTGTTTTAGCCATGCTTATTTATATTAATTCTTTATTAGTTGTTCTACTTACATAAACGCAACATCTGTTTTATTGTTCAGTAGTAATAAATGTTTAACAGTTATATTAACTATTAAGCCGTATATACTGTTTATGCAGAAGCTTCTTTGGTCTTTTTAATTTCTTTGAACTCTCTCTTCAGATACTTTGCAGTATCCCCTTTCGAGTTCTTTATAACCTCTTCGGGGGTTCCTTTTGTTAATATTTTGCCTCCACCTGCTCCACCCTCCGGACCAAGATCAATAATATAATCGGCACATTTGATGATATCAACATTGTGCTCAATAATAATAACCGTATTACCCTTGTCCACTATTTTGTTTATCACCTTTAGCAACACCCTTATATCTTCGAAGTGTAAACCAGTTGTTGGTTCGTCCAACACATACAATGTTTGCCCTGTGTCGCGCTTCGATAGCTCTGCAGCCAGCTTTATTCTTTGCGACTCTCCTCCCGACAGGGTAGTAGACGACTGTCCCAATCGAATGTAGCCTAAACCCACTTCTTGCAACATTTTTATCTTAATGAGTATAGAGGGAACATTCTCAAAGAAGTCTACGGCTGCATTAATAGTCATGTCAAGCACATCGGATATCGACTTTCCTTTAAACCTCACTTCTAAGGTTTCACGGTTATATCGCTTACCAGCGCATGTTTCGCAAGGAACCATTAC
>CAZIUT010000044.1:0-11458 GCA_964542545.1 uncultured Dysgonomonadaceae bacterium
AAACAGTAAAGACCAATCAATTGTCTTTATTTTAATAATCGAACTCAGGTTATTAATTCCTCGAAAAACCAATTACTATCAAAGGGTGATGTAGCTGGACTACTTTAGAGAAAAACATTTTCAGCAGACCCTATCTATGATAAAAAACTTTGCATGCAACCTCTCAGGCTTGCTTTCAAGAATAAGCAATTAATAATTTACAATTAACAATTATTTAAAAGTTGCGCCTATAATATCCAACAGTTCATTAGTAATACTTTGTTGTCTCGACTTGTTGTAGGCCAATGAAAGCTCTTCTAGCAAGTCATTGGCATTGTCTGTTGCAGCCTGCATGGCAATAGAACGTGCTGCATGTTCAGATGTGTATGATTCAAGCAAATAAGAGTATAACTTCAGCTTAATTACCTGAGGAATTAACTCCGATAAGAGCGTCTCCTTATCAGGTTCCACAATATAATCGATATATGAGTCTTTTTCTTTATCCTTATTTTCTTTCAGTTCTTCTAATGAAAGTGGTAATAACGTTTCAGTTGTCAGTATTTGACTTCCTTTACTCAGAAAATGATGATATATCACAATTACTTGATCAATTTCTTCTTCAACGAACTGTTTCATTAAATCATCGGCTATTTTGACAGTCTCCTCATAATTGGGGTTGTTAGCTAAATCATCGGATGCTAGTTTAGGCTCGAAACCTAATTTATTAATAGCTTGTGCAATTTTTTTACCAATAGCATAAACCTTTATATTCTCTTTAGGAAGATGGACTAGTTCATCTGTTGTTTTCACAAATGCTTTTATAACATTTGAGTTGAAAGCTCCACACAAATTCATATTTCCTGAAAACACAACAACAGCAACTTTGTTTACCTTGCGCACCTCTTCAAACGCTGAAGGATCTGTCTCTTCAGTGCTTAAAAAGTTTGTGAGCAACTCTCCCACTTTTTGTTGATAGGGACGAAAGTTGGCAGTAACTCTTTGAGCCTTTGTTAACTTCGCAGTAGATACCATTCGCATGGCAGATGTTATCTGCTGCGTTGATTTCACAGAGCTTATTTTAGATTTTATTTCTCTTAAAGAGGCCATTTTTTAATTGCTTATAGATAGAATTCTATTTACAGTATCTTCTGCTGTCTTTTCTATTATAGATGTTACGTCCTTGTTTATGACTCCACTTTTTATAACATCCAACACATCTTCTTGGTGAAGTGTTTCAAGGATATTTAAAAATTCTTTTTCAAATTCTTTTACTTTGCTGAGGGGTATCTTAGCCAATAGGCCATTTGTTCCGCAATATAATAGTGCAACCTGTTTTTCTACACTCATGGGTTTGTTAATGGGCTGAACAAGTAGCTCTACGTTTTTCTGCCCTTTATCAATAGTCATGGCTGTAACTTTATCTAAATCTCCTCCAAATTTTGTGAAAGCAGCTAGTTCATTAAATTGCGCTTGGTCCATTTTTAATGTTCCTGCAATTTTCTTCATTGGATTAATTTGTGCATTACCTCCCACGCGTGAAACTGAGATACCCACATCAATTGCAGGTCTGTTGCCTTGATTAAACAACTCAGTGTCTAAAAATATTTGCCCATCAGTAATAGAAATAACATTGGTGGGGATGTATGCAGACACATCGCCAGCTTGAGTTTCTATAATTGGCAGTGCTGTGAGAGAGCCTCCACCTATTATCTTTCCTTTCAAGCTTTCGGGTATATCATTCATTTTTTCTGCTACCTCTTGCTGATTAATAATACGTGCAGCACGCTCAAGCAAGCGCGAGTGTAAGTAAAAAACATCACCAGGATACGCTTCGCGTCCCGAAGGGCGTCTGAGTATCAATGAAACTTCGCGATATGCAACCGCTTGTTTTGACAAGTCATCGTAGATAACTAATGCATTGCGGCCTGTATCTCTGAAATACTCACCAATGGCCGCACCTGCAAATGGTGCATAGTATTGTAGTGCTGCAGGGTCTGATGCATTGGCAGCTACAACTACTGTATAATCCATAGCGCGATGATGTCTCAATGTTTCTACAATGGAAGCCACTGTAGAACCTTTTTGACCAATAGCCACATAGATACAATAGACAGGGTCGCCAGCTTCAAAATTTTCTCTTTGGTTGATAATAGTATCAATAGCAATTGTTGTTTTACCTGTTTGACGGTCTCCAATGATAAGTTCGCGCTGTCCGCGACCAATTGGAATCATAGAGTCAATTGCTTTTAAGCCTGTTTGAAGTGGCTCATTCACAGGTTGTCTGTATATTACACCAGGTGCTTTTCTTTCAAAAGGCATTTCAAACAACTCTCCACCTATATCACCCCTGCCGTCTATTGGGTGTCCAAGAGGAGTAATAACGCGGCCCAGCATCTCTTCGCTTACAAAAACAGAAGCTACTCGGCCAGTTCTCCTAACAATGTCGTTTTCTTTAATTTCGTTTGTTGGTCCTAGTAAAACAGCACCAACATTGTCAGCCTCTAGATTCATGACAATTGCTTGCAATCCATTTTCAAATTCAAGCAATTCGTTTGACTCAGCATTTCTTAATCCATAAATGCGAGCAACACCATCGCTTATTTGTAAAACGGTACCTACTTCATCTAGCTGAATTCCAGAATCCATTCCTTCAAGCTGAGCACGAAGAATATCTGATACTTCACTTACTTTTATTTTATTATTCGACATTTTTTCTATATTTGACTTTAAGAAAGATTGAATATTTACACAATTCGTCTATTTCTTTCGATATACTGATTTCTGATTGAATCCAATTGTCTGCGCAAACTAGCATCCCACCGAATAAAATCTAACTCTAAAATAAACCCACCTAATATATTAGGATTTACTATTTTCTCCAACTCTAATTTACCTTCTACTTTAAGCTCAACTGATTTAGTTAAATGAGCCATTGTGGCATCGTCAATTTCAATTGCTGTAATGAGTTTGCCACGAAGTATATTTTTGCTCTCATTATACAACACTTGATACTGAAGCATAATACTTTGCAAACAATCTTCTCTATCGTTTTCCAACAATAGGTCGATAAACTTAATAAAGACTTCAGAAATATCCTCACCACAAGCAGTAATGATAAACTTTCTCTTCTTTGCTTTTGGAATTAATGGATTTTCTAGTGCAGTATGTAGTGTTTTGGTGCTCACAAAAATATCTTGTAGAAATTTAGATTGCTCATAAATCTCCTGTTCCTTATTTCTATTTTCTGCAAAACTTAGTAAAGCTCTTGCATACCTCACTGATATTAATCCTTTATTCATTTACTTTATGCGTTTACGATAGATTAATTTCATCAACAAGACGTTCTATCATGCTCATTTGATTTTCTTTGTCCTTTAGATTATCTCTTAAAACCTTTTCAGCTATATCTACAGATATAAGAGCTATTTCACGTCTTATAGCTGTAATAGCTTCTTCTCTTTCTTGCGTTATTTGTTTACGAGCATTTTCAATGAGATGTTTGGTCTCTTTTACAGCTTTTTCATGAGCCTTTTCAAGAATCAACTCTCTTTGTTTTGCAGCATCAATGAGAACTTGTTGTTTCTCTTTTTTTGCAGCATCAATAAGCTGTTTGTTTCGTTCTTGAGTATGCTCCAGCTTTTCATAGGTTTGTTTTGCTGCATCAATCGACTCATCGATAAACTTTTTCCTACTGTCTAGCTTTTCTAGAATAACAGGAAAGGCAAACTTACCTAGAATAAAAAGGACTAATCCAAATGCAATTATCATCCAGAATACTAATCCTGGATCTGGAGTTAATAAAGATGATGACATACTTTACTTTTTATAGAATAAAACCAGCAACAACAATAGCAAATAGAGCAACGCCCTCAACTAGTGCAGCAGCTATAATCATACTCATTCTAAGGTCTGGTGCAACTTCAGGCTGGCGTGCCATATTATCCATAGCTGATGCAGCAATTTTTGAAATACCAAATCCTGCAGCAATTGTTGTAATTGCAATAGCTAAAGCAGCAGCTATTGAAACAAAGTCTACCGCTCCTGCGGTTTGAAGTAATACTGATAGTAACATAGTTTTTAATTTTAATGATTATTTTTTCTTTTGTATTTTAGTTTGATTGTTTTTTTTCTTTTTTCACTGGTTCTGGGTTTCTGGCTAGACCGATAAAAACCGATGTGAGCACAGTAAATATATAAGCTTGAATGAATGCAACAAGTATTTCCAAGAAAAAAATAAATATGTTGAAAAGAACAGAAATAGCTGTCATACCACCATTTATGGCGGGTCCAAGACTAACTGTAACAAAAACTAAACTTGTGAGCCCTAAGAGTATTGAATGACCAGCTGTGATGTTTGCAAACAGACGAATCATTAAGGCAAATGGTTTAGTAATTGTTCCCACTAACTCTATAATTTGCATGAGTGGGAAAGGAGCCTTTAAAAACAGAGGCACATCGGGCCAGAACAAATCTCTGTAGTATGTTTTAGAACCTGTAAGATTGATTGTGAAAAAGGTGAATAGTGCAAGTACTAATGTAACAGAAATATTACCTGTAACGTTTGCACCACCTGGAAAGATGGGGATTAACCCTAATAAGTTATTGAAAAATATAAAAAAGAAAAGTGTAAGAACATATGGTGCAAACCTTTTGTATTCTTTTCCTATTGAGGGTCTGATAACATCATTAATTAAACTTTCAATCACAAATTCCATAGCTCCACTAAAGCCTTTTTTGCCTTCAAGCGATTCTTCTTCGTAGTTACGCGAAATACCCACAACTATTAATACGAGCAGAAGTGAGCTTATTAATATGGATGCTGCATTTTTGGTGAGAGATAGGTCTAGTGGTCTTTTTTCATCTTCACCCACTCTGTATACCACTTTTCCTTGATACTCGCCTTCAGTTGATATGTAATATGGGATATCATCGTAAAGTGTATGATGTATGTCTATATCTGACGATGAGTATATTCTGAATCCGTATTCTTTGCTAATCAAAATTACGGGTAGCGGAATGGTAATCGCTCTATCGTTTATTGTGAAGAGATGCCATTCGTATGTATCGGCAAGATGCTCTAAAATTAATTCTTTTACATCTATTTCCTTATGTTTCTGTTTATCAGACGGAGTGCTACCCTGTGTTTCTTGTGCTGATATATTAGTAGTCAGGAAAGAAATAGATAAAACAAATAATAATATAAAGTTAAATCTCTTTATCATTGTTTTTCTGTTTTATTTGTTGGGGATAAGTGCTGTCTGTACCATGTTTCAAGTTTAATGTAGATATATGTCTCAATAAACAAATAGCAAAGATAAAACACAACCATCATGATAGCAAAACTTCTAATTTCAGCTCTATCAAACAACCAATAAATTGTTGTTAGTAGAAGTGCCAAAAACATTTTTATACCACGAATAAGCATAAATGTGTTGAGTAATTTATTAGGTCCATCTATTTTCAATCCAGTAAGAATGTAAATTGAAATAATTCCTACAATAAAAAAGAATAGAGGTATTAATGGATAGTCAAAAAATGCTAGTTGTGAAAAAAAATGAATTAGTATAAGCCAAGAGCCAAATCCTATAACCACAACAAAGAGAGTGAGTAAAAGTATAAATTTCTGTCTTAGCTTTTTCATTTTATAATTGTTTCTAAGCAAACTGTTGCTACATTTTTTTTTACTTCTGCAAAACCACCTAATACATCAATAGTATAAATTTCTTCGTCAATCATATATTTTATTCTTCCATTTGTTAAAGAAGAGATAATGGCACCATGATTTTTCAGAACTGTAAATACTCCTTTAGTGCCAGGCAGGGTAACAGAAGTTACTTCTCCACTGAAAAGTGCTCCATTGGGAGTATATATATGTAACTTGAAATTGTCCACTAGTATAAAATTTAATTGTTTGCTTGTTCCATTAGCTTTTCGCCTTTGGCAATTGCATCGTCTATTGTTCCTACATTTAGGAAAGCCATTTCAGGATAATTGTCTAACTCGCCCTCCAAAATCATTTTAAACCCTCTAACTGTCTCCTCAACAGGGACCATAACTCCAGGTAAACCTGTAAACTGTTCGGCTACATTGAAGGGTTGAGATAAGAATCGTTGCACTTTACGTGCTCGATTAACTGTTAGTCGGTCTTCATCAGATAATTCCTCCATACCTAAAATGGAGATTATATCTTGCAACTCTTTATATCGTTGCAATATTTGAATTACTTGTTGAGCTGTGTCATAATGTTCTTGACCCACTATCTCAGGTGTCAAAATACGTGATGACGACTCTAAAGGATCAACTGCTGGAAAAATTCCCAACCCCGATATTTTACGACTCAATACTGTTGTAGCATCAAGGTGAGAGAAAGTTGTTGCAGGAGCAGGGTCTGTAAGGTCGTCAGCTGGCACATATACTGCTTGCACCGATGTAATAGAGCCTGTTTTGGTAGAGGTAATGCGTTCCTGCAAAGCTCCCATTTCTGTAGCTAATGTTGGTTGATATCCAACAGCTGAAGGCATTCTACCTAAGAGTGCTGATACTTCTGAACCAGCTTGTGTAAATCGGAAAATATTGTCTATGAAAAATAGTATATCTGCTTTTCCTTCTGTATTTGAATCGCGGAACGATTCTGCAACTGTAAGTCCTGATAGAGCAACTGAAGAACGTGCTCCTGGTGGCTCATTCATCTGTCCGAAAATAAGAGTTGCACGTGATTTCTTAACTGCATCATAGTCTACTTTCGTTAAGTCCCAATGGCCTTCTTCCATGCTTTTTTTAAACTCATCGCCATAATCGATAATGCCTGACTCAATCATTTCGCGCAGTAAATCGTTACCCTCTCGGGTACGCTCGCCAACACCAGCAAAAACAGAAAATCCACCTTGCCCTTTTGCAATATTATTTATCAACTCTTGTATGAGAATTGTTTTACCAACACCTGCTCCTCCAAAGAGTCCAATTTTACCTCCTCTTGAATAAGGTTCGATTAAGTCTATTACTTTTATGCCTGTAAAAAGCACTTCGGTGCTTGTTGAAAGATCTTCAAATTTTGGAGGTTCGCGGTGAATAGGGTTTATACCCTCTTTGTGAAGAGGACGCAAACCGTCAATTGGGTCACCAGTAACATTCATCAATCTGCCACGAGTTTGTTCTCCTAGAGGCATGCTGATGGGGCTGCCAGTTGCTACAACTGTCATGTTTCGTCTCAACCCATCAGTAGAATCCATAGCAACTGTTCTTACTACGTTTTCTCCTATGTGTTGCTGAACTTCAAGAATGAGGACACTCCCATCTGATCTTGTTATTGAAAGGGCATCGTTTATAGAGGGTAAAGTTGTATTGTCATTATCTGAAATATCAAAGGAAACATCTACAACTGGACCTATAATTTGTGAAATATGTCCATTTACTTCTTTCATAATATGAATTGAGTGATTTTATTAGCTATCAGTGTGTGTGTAAAAACAGTGTTGTTTATAACAAAAAAACACCTGATTAGTTTTATTCAGGTGAGGTATCTTTGTTGGTAGGGCAAAAGTAAAAAAATAAAGTTGTTTATGCAACTATATCGTGTTAATATAGTTTTTAAATGATTAAAAAAAAGTTTTTGAATTTGTATGCCACGCGAGAAGCCTTTTATAAGGAGTTACTATAGTATGTTTGTGTTTATAAGATTAGGGAGTGTGAGGTGTAACTATTAATCATTAGCTACTTGTGTCGTTTGCCTGTTGTTATCCTGCCATCTTTTTTAGACTCTCTAAATTTGCGCAACTCTTCTTGCATAAAAAATCGCTCGGCTTGTTGTGCCTTAAATAACTTTTGAGGAGACATTAGCTTGTTGAACTTTTCGGAGTATTCTTTGTCTAATTCCGCCTCTTTCATTTTTAGGTCTAAGTTTTCTTTTATTAGTTCTTCGTAGTCATCATCAGATATGTCTTCAGCCTCTTCTGTTTGCTTCATGTTTTCTTTATACTTCCGATGAAGTTCTAATTTTTTCTTTTGAAGCTCGTTGTTAAGCGGAAAAAACTCTTTAGCTTCCTCTTCAGTCAAGCCAGCCTCTTTTGTAATAAACTCTTGTTTATTTTTCTCAAACTCCTGCAAATTCATAAGTGGTTTGCTAGAGTTTTGTGCATTTATGAATAATACATTTATAAAAATGAATGTGATGGATAAAAGGAATAATGTTTTTTTCATAAAAAAAATTATAAGCTATTCAAGTAATCTTGATTGTGAACTAAATCGTAATAATTTTCATCTGCAAATTGCGTTTCTATATAGTCGAAAAACTCTTCTTCTGAGATTTCAACATCGCTCCAATAATTCTGAACCGTACTTGTATTTGTGATAAGTACTTTTACTGTGAAAAATAAGCCTAGAAACATTGCAGCCATATATACCCATGGTTTGGATTTGTCCCATAATGAAACAGTTTCAATTACGGGAGCCTCTTTTTTGGGTAGGTTTGCCATGATTGTTTCGTTAACCAGCGAAAAGTAGTTTTCTGGAACTTTAAATGGAATTTTATTACCAATATCTTCCAATGTTTGTTTTTTTGTTTCCATCTTTTTTCTAGAAGGGTTTGTTCTTGTTTTTTATTTATGATTGCTAATGATTGCTTTTGTGTTTAAATATGACTGTCTTAAAATTGAAAGGTTTAATTACTTTCTTTTATAAACTTCTCAATCTTTTTCACCGCATGGTGATACGATGCTTTGAGCCCACCAACCGAGGTTCCGAGGATTTCCGATATTTCATCATATTTAAGCTCATTATAGTATTTCATTTGAAAAACAAGTCGCTGTTTGTTGGGTAACCTAACCACTGCTTCTTGAAGTAGTAATTGAGCTTGATCTCCATCAAAATATTCATCGCCTTCAAGTTTGTTAACCAAGAAAGAGTCGTCATCGTCAATAGATAAATTTAGTTTAGCTTTTGATTTATTGATAAAGGTAATGCTTTCATTAATTGCTATTTTATATAGCCATGTTGAGAGCTTAGCATCACCTCTAAATTTATCAATATTTAGCCATGCTTTAATAAAAACATCTTGAAGGATGTCGTTTGCGTCTTCATGCGAATACACCATTTTGCGTATCTGCCAATATAATCTTTGGCTATACTCTTCTACTACATGTGCAAATCCCTCTTTTTGTGTGTCAGGGTTTCGCAGTAGTTCTAATATGTCTTCTTCGTTTAGTTTTGTTCTCATACGTTGCGATTCATCGCAAAGATATTGCTTTTAATTATAGTTTACTCTTCTTCGTCACCTTTTTCAATCCATCTTATAAATTTTGCAGCAGTTTCTTGGTTGTCTTCCCACCATTTAAGCGACTCAGGAAAGTAGGCAACACTTATGTATCGACAGTAGCTGTCGAAGTAGGGCGACTCTAATATTCTGCTTATAACAGGAATATGGTAATTCCAAATAAGTCCTTTTTTTGTGCTATCATTTTCTTCACTCAAAACCTTAAATACACTTCGTGTTACTTCTTTAAACGAGTTGTAGAGAATATTGTTTGTAGAGTCTGCTTCTATGGAGTCTTTGCTTATAGAGGTTTCAAGAGAATCTAGCTTATTTTTAATGGCTGTATAAACAAGTTCTCTGTTTACACCTTGGAATGTATTTAAGGGCGGCATCTTTTTTTTGTTTTCAGAAACTTTATTGTTATTGGGATAGCGTTCTAGTTGTTTTTGAATAAAAGAACGTTCAACTGGTACTTCTGTTGTTTCTTTTACATGCATTATCTGCAGCATTTCTTCGAAAGCGCCTTTTGAACGATGGCTGTTGGGCTCATTAAGTAGAAAGAAATGGAATGAAAGTATGCTTTGTACCCATGCTTCTTGGTCGCTTAGAGCGTAGGCAGAGAGCAAATATGCTCCACTTTGAAATTTGTCTAGATTGATTGCATTGTTAACGTGTAAGATTGTTTTCTCTAATTCGCCTTTATTGAAATAATTTAGAGCCAAGTTGAAATGTAAATTATAATCGTTTTTAATTTCCTTTATTGCATTTTCTAATAAGGTTATTGCTTCATCAATCTTGTCTGTTTCAACAAGAGATTGACTTTTAACACGATAGGCAGCTGAGAGTAATTTCTCGTCTTTTGAGTTAATTACTTTTTTACTAAGCCTCGAGGCGTTTTCGTAATCTCTCAAGGCTAGATATGAAAGAGCCAACTCATAGGTAGCAAGCATTGAGTTGGGTTCAATTTCAAGGGCTTCTTTATAAGCTTCAATTGCTTGCTTATAATCTCTATCGTCATGCAGTTCAATCCCTTTCTTTATTAATTCTTGCACGCTATCATCCTTATTAGTTTTTTGAGCGAAAACGTTTAAGAAGCCTATAACAAAGAAGAGAATTAGGTAGTATTTTTTCATTAGGTTGTATTTTAAAAAATAAAAGTAGCAAAATAAACTCTACTTTGTTCATTAATTCAATAAAAATATTGAGTTGTAACACTTGTAAACAAAATGTGAATGGAAATAAAGGGCAAATGGCCTTTATATAATTATTATGTGCTACTTTTGCAATAAATTTATGACCAAATATGAAATATACTCAAATATCCATTAAAGCAACTCCTTCTAACGAAGTTATAACAGATATCTTATCTTATCATTTAGGAAGTATAGGATATGATAGTTTTGTTGCAACGGAAAGCGGGTTGGATGCTTATATTCCTCAAAAAACCTTCTCTGAAGAAAAACTAAAAGAGACATTAAGTCAGTTATCAATAGATTTGAATGATTTATTTAAAGACGTAGAGCTTACATATGATTTTAATGTTCTTGAAGATGAAAATTGGAACACCGAGTGGGAGAAGAATTATTTTAAACCCTTAGTTGTGTCTGATAAGTGTCTTGTGAGAAGTTCGTTTCATGATGTTGACAAACGCTATGATTATGAAATAACAATTGATCCTAAAATGGCTTTTGGTACAGGTCATCATCAAACTACTTACTTAATGCTTCAGGAGATATTAGAACTAGATTTGAAAGATAAGTCTATTTTAGATATTGGATGTGGCACAGCAGTTCTTGCTATTCTGGCATCTAAGATGGGTGCTAACGATGCTGTTGCTATAGATTTTGATGAATGGGCTTATGAAAATGCAAAAGAAAATATATTACTAAACAATATTGCAAATATTGATGTAAAGCTAGGCGAGATTGATTTGGTGGCTAATAACACGTTCGATTTTATTTTTGCAAATATCAATCGCAATATTTTGTTGCAAGACATACAACACTATGCAAGAGCTTTGAAGCAAGGTGCGACACTCATTATGAGCGGTTTTTATTTAGATGATGTGAAGGATATAAGAAAGGAATGCGAGAATAATAATTTGAGTTACCAGAAAACTGAACAAAAAGATAAATGGTGTACTGTTTTATGCACAAAAAACTAGAGCATTTTATTTATTTTTTTTATTACATCATATTTTCTCTTACTTTTGTAAATCATATCGAGACACAC
>CAZIUT010000045.1:0-11384 GCA_964542545.1 uncultured Dysgonomonadaceae bacterium
GATTTGACTTTTATCTCAAACTCCTCCAATCTTGCATCAAGGATTTGACTTTTATGTCATATTTTTCCAATCTCTCATTGTAGATTTGACTTTTATGCCATATTTCTTCAATCTTGCATCGTAGATTTCAAGATTATTGCATTATTTCTAATACTTTGATAGGTGTATTGACCGTTGATGTGTATTAATTCTGTAGCAGCATAGACATACAAAAAAAGAAGGTGTCGTTTTTAGACACCTTCTTTTTTTGTTTACATCATGTTTGTTATATTGATTTATCAACAATAGGGGGACTTTTATTTACCCTATTTATTACCTGATGAAACGGGTATATCCATTTTTATCATTGTTCTGTAATTAGTGTAATGTTCGTACATTAAATTGTTCATCCAAAACAAGCGTGGTTTAACTGATGATGGACTATTGCGAACCACAAATGGGCGCACATTATCTAAAACCGAGTTTTGTGTAATGGCTGTTTCACTCCATTTCTTTTCATCAGTGTTAAGCTCTGCACGAACAATTTCGAAGCGGTCTTTAATAGGCTTAGAATAATAGACTACTCCAGGTGTTTCGCTATCTAAGATAATACCGCCGGAATAATGTGGCTCAGGATTCTTTTCTTCTTTAAGTCTGTTATTGCGCGGAAAATCTTGCCCCGCTTGACTTACAAAAGTATGTTGCCACTCTTTCCCGTTCCACGCTGCATAATAATATTGATGCATTGTTTCTTCTTTTAAGCGTGTGTAGGCAATGCGTGGGAATCCTTTACTGTCTAAGGCTAAATCCCAAATCCAAGAGCGTGTTTTTGTTTCATCTGCATCGTAAGCCTTATGTATAAGGTCTTGATCAAACGGAAGTTTGTCTATTGTAGCCAATTGCGTGCCATCAGTTTGATAGAAAGCTCCTTTTTTATAATAAAACACATAGATAGAGTTTAACACTTCATCACGAGGGTGGCCATCGGTAATGGCAAACCAAATGCTGCTTTTACCATCACTTAGTACCTTGGTGTAGGGTCGATTGGTAATAGGAGCACTGGGAATACCAACAATGGTTTGAGGTTTGCTCCAAGTATCACCAAAGTTGTCTGAATATATATAAGAGGGTTTCCAATCGTAGCCTCCGCGTGAAAACAGGTATAAGCGATTGTTTTCTTCTGAAAGTAGAACGGGATTAGTGTAGCAGAGCATTTTGCCCAAGTCCATGGTCTTCACCTCTTCCCATTGTGTAATATCTTCAGAGTTGAGTGTCTTGGTATAATAGAATCCACCATTATGACCAGTATAGAAAATCATGAGTCGTCCGTCAGGCAAAAAAAGCAAAGAAGGATTCACATGGTCATCGGCTTGAAAGCGCGCTTTCACTACATTCTCTTTTGTATTGCCCAACACATGATCGTAGTATCCCACTTTAATATCGCCCTCTGAGGATACTGTGCCCACATAGGTTCGCTCGTATTCTCCTTTGTGATAAATAGCCCGAGGATCAGAAAACCAGCACCAAGCACCGTCATCAGTAAAGGTTTCATAGTTGTTGCCAGGAATTGCAGGCTGTTGTGAATAAACACCCTGTGTTATTAAAAGCAGCGTGAATATAAGGGTATGTAAAAGATGAAATTGTTTCATTTAATATGTCTTTAAAGTTTACGGTATATTATTTGTTCATCATTGTTTTGTATCTCATCAGAGCCTCTATAAAATAATAATCGGCATAATTTAATGGCTCGTCAATTTCGGCTCCATGAGGTATACTTCCTACTGAATGTTTTAAAATGAAGTTGCCGTTTTCTCCTAACTCAGCTCTGTATGCAGGACTTGCCAGGCTTTGCATTATTTTCTCTGCCCATGTTTTGTAATATTCACTATTTTCGAAAGTAGCCATTTCTAATAAAGCCGAGGCTATAATGGCTGCAGAAGATGCATCGCGCGGTTCATTTGGAATGTTTGGTGCATCAAAATCCCAATAGGGAACAAAATCTGCTGGAAAATTAGGATGATTAATTACAAAGTCGAATGTTTCTTTTGCTTGCTTTAGATATTTAGGGTCTCCGGTTTCTCGATAACATGCGGAGTATCCATAAATGGCCCAAGCCTGTCCGCGTGCCCAAGCTGATTCGTGTGCAAAACCTTGTGCTGTATGTTTGTGTCTAACAGAACCATCGGTTAGGCTATAGTCTATTACATGATAGCAACTTCCATCTGAGCGAAATTGGTTTTCAAGGGTTTTGTCGGCATGGCTTATTGCTATTTTATAAAACGTGGAATCGCCCGATAGTCGGGTTGCATTAAAAAGAAGTTCCAGATTCATCATATTGTCGATGATTACAGGACACTCCCATCCAAGTTCGCGTCTACTCTTATTTAAATTCCATGACTGGATAATACCAGCTACTGGACGGAAACGTGTTGATAAAGATTTGGCTGCCTGAACAATAACCTCTTCATATGCCTTGTTGCCACTTAGGCGAAGGCCATTGCCATAGCTGTTTTGTATAATGAAACCAATATCGTGGTGAGATGTTAAGTGTTGAGCAGAATGGAGAGCCTCGGTATATTTTATAGCAAATCCTTGCCATTGCGTATCGCCAGTTAAATCATACATATACCACATTGTGCCTGGAAAAAAACCACTTGTCCAATCATTCGGACCAACGTATCTAACTTTACCATCTACTGTTGTTCTCGGGTTTAGTATCTTCCCTGATTTTTCAATTTCATTTACCTGTAGCCCTTCTTGAGCAACGGCAAACGCTATGTTTTCATTTACAAAGTTTTTGGGCAACCCTGTCTTTGCTTTTGTTGCGGAGCAAGAAACCAGAACGAAAGCTGTAAGTGCTAGACTAATTAGGAATAAGTTTTTCTTCATTTCTTTTTTTTATGAGAGATTATTAATTATGATTATTGTATTCTTAGATTACTCACTTAATTCTACAGAATTCATACTAAAGATGTAAGTAAACAGGTGCTAGATGTTGTTTTTAATGTGATTAATAGCAAGCATAATAGCTTGCCCTAATTTGTGAGCCATAAAGGTACAGCATTTTGTAGTGGAAACAAATCAATAAGCTTTGATTTTTTGGCAGGTAAGGATAGTAGTTATCCTGTAGTATTGGTTTATGAATACTTAATCCTAAGGAGTATAAGAAAGATGTGTGCTTTGAATGAATGGATATGAGTTGAGTAAATGATAACCAGAAGGTATGATTTAAGGGTATTAAAAACAAAAAAATGCGTTTATTAATAAACGCATTTTTTTGTTGTGTGGTGTGTTAAAACAAGAAGTTGTTTAAAACTATGTATTTCCTTATGTTTAATCTTTTATAATTTGCTAAACACCATTTCCATTTTCATCTTATCAGCAGATTTTAATAGTGTTGTTGCAGTAGGAGTCATTTGATTATAGATACTTGTTATTTGCGATTGGCTATTTGTGTTCACATCTATTGGAACAAGAACATATTCTAAATCTTTTATCACTCCTTCGTTCTTTAACTTGTAGTGGTTTATCATTGCCGCTAAATTGCCAAAATCGTAGGTGTAGGTTGTTTGATTAAATTGTCCATAAAAACTAGTAATATTATCAGGAACTTTTCTTTGTTCGAAAAACTCTTTCAAGTCCTCTTTATTCACCAATAGCAAATAAGGCGCAGGATTTAATTTGTATTTAGAATCTGCATTCAGGTCGGGCAGTGCTGTTACTGTAAACTTTGCTAAGTTTAGCGCGTTGTTCTTTAACTTGTCAGCTTTTTCGGTAAGAGGGAAATGAACTTCAGTAAACACTCCTGCTGGGCTTTTTATGTATGTATATTCAGCATTGTCCTCAAGTAGTTTATCACTTATGCTTTGTATCTGGTTTATTTGAATAACCTCAGGAGTTGTATTTAAAGTCATACTTCCTGTTCTTATTGTATCTTGTTTTTTTGATGAACCTTTCTCATCTAAATATTGAAAATGAACATATAGGTAAGTATGGTCGACAGTTACAATTGCTCCCGAACCAAAATCAGTAACCAGATATAGTCCTCGCATATATTCTTTGAAAGAGTCGGTGTCTAAATCGTCAACAGTTTCAGATATGTTGTAGATTCTGTCTCCAATTGACTTGGGTAAATCAACAACAGCTCTGTGATAGTAATCTGGCTTTTCTCTTTCTTCTTTTGCTATTTCAATGTTCGCTGCAGAGAAAATAGTTTTCCCAATAGGAGCTGTGATATCAACATATTGAGTTGGGTCGAACTTGCTATAATGACTTCCAGTAGGCAGTGCTTTGTTTATTTCATATACAGATAAGCCTATAGGTGCTAAAGAGTCACCTTTCCACGCGTTGTAAAAAACAGCTACTTGTACAGAGTCAATAATTGTGTTTTTTGGAAACTTCTTACCTTCGGGATAATAGAATTCACCAACAAAGTCAGCTTTAGTTGTTCCAAACACAGGATCGATATATTCTCCTAACACGGGGTTCTTTGTTTTAGCAAACATCCCTTCGGGTAATAAAGATTCAACTGAAACAGTTTTTGCATTTATGAAAAGCGAATCTGTTCCAACAGTAATGCGGTCTGTCTCAGGTTGAATGGTAAACCCAATATTCTTCAGTGAGTCATCGCACGAATATATGAGCGCAACTATTGAAAGAAGGGTGATATAAAGTATGTTTTTATGCTTCATTTTATATTGAAATAATATTTTGTGCACAAATATCAGAAAAAATAGTTGTAAAGGGACACCTTTGTTGAGCTTTCTTCGTTTTTTTAAAGATATTTGTAAAACATGTTTGTGCTTGAAATAAATATTTAGGATATATGTCTCTTTAAAATCTCCTTTTCGAGAACATCTTTTTTAAGAGTAATATTAAATAAAAAAGCAGCTTTCCATACAGAAAGCTGCTTTTTTATGTTTGTGTGCTAAATGTTATAAAAACAATTAAGCATCTATTTTGTCATAAAACTTATTTATGTCTTCAACGTATACCTCAAAATCTTCGTCTTTTGCAAGGAACTCAACTTTTTGTTCTTTTATAAAATCAGCAATTTCAGGAGAAAGAGTTTCGCCACCTTGAATAACTCCGTCTGAGTATTCAATAGCTAGTTTTGTGAGGTTGTTATAGTCCATCACTCCTCGTTGCTTCACTCTTTCGATAACAGCATCATCTATTCCTTCAAATTTTAGTTTGTCTGTAGAGTTTTCTCTAAAAGGTTTTTTAAACTCATCGTCGTAGGGAGTATATATTATTTTAGCATCCTTGAAGTTGGGGTCGTCAGCATATCCTTTTTTAATGAAAATAGGTGCTAAGGCAGACATCCATCCATGACAGTGAATGATATCGGGAACCCATCTTAGTTTCTTAATGGTTTCCATTACACCTCTTACAAAAAATATGCTTCGTTCGTCGTTGTCTTCATATTCAACGCCATCTTTGTCAACAGTTGTTTCTCTATTTTGAAAATAATCTTCATTATCTATAAAGTAAACCTGCATGCGTGCTGCTTGTATCGATGCAACTTTAATAATTAATGAGTGATCTGTATCATCAATAATCAAGTTCATGCCTGATAGGCGAATAACCTCATGTAGTTGGTTTCTTCGTTCGTTTATGCTTCCAAACTTGGGCATAAATGTGCGGATTTCGTGACCTTTTTCTTGAATTTGTTGAGGTAGATTACGGCAAACTGTTGATTGTGGTGTTTCGGGTAAGTACGGACAAATTTCTTGAGTAATAAACAGTATTTTCTTTTTATTCATTGTTGTATAATATATTGTTTCATTGCAAAGATAATAAAAAAAAATTAGATAACGGCAAAATGTTTTGTCTCCTATTTTCTTTTTTCCTGATATTTAGCATATTATATGATATACTGTGCAATGATTCGACTGCTTTTGAAACTTATTTGAATAATAGTTGTTGTTAGATTTCCATATATCTGCAACTTTTTGTTGTTTTGCATGATTTATGCTTCACTTTCTCTATTTATGTACAACAATAAACATATTTTGAAAATAAGTTACCCGATTTTCTTGAGTCTTTTGGCTCAGAATATAATTCAGGTAATAGACACAGCTTTTCTTGGCCGAGTAGGCGAGGTTGAGCTTGGTGCTTCTGCGTTGGCTGGTATTTTTTATATTGCTGTTTTTACACTTGGTTTTGGTTATAGTATGGGTAGCCAAATACTTATAGGTAGACGAAATGGTGAAAAGAACTATCATCAAATAAGCGATATTGTTGTACAAGGGCTCTTGGTGTTGATTCCTGCAGCAATTCTTCTGATTCCCATTATGGGATATGTTTCAAATGAATGGTTGCCCTATCTTTTCGATTCAGAGGAGATTACGTCAGCAGTAAAAGAATATCTTGATTGGCGTTTTTTTGGGCTTATATTTGCTTTTACCAACACTATGTTTCGTGCCTTTTACATTGGTATTGCAGGCACTAAAATTCTTACTTATAATGCCATTGTTATGGCGTTGACCAATGTACTCTTCGACTACTTGCTTATCTTTGGTAGCTTTGGATTTCCCGAAATGGGAATTGCAGGAGCTGCATTAGCATCAGTTATTTCTGAGTTGGTTTCAACCCTTTTCTTTATCATTTATACTTTAAAGACAGTCGACCTAGACAAATATGGTTTTAAGAAGATACGTATTCAGCTGTCAGTTGTAAGGCAAGTGTTGAGTATCTCCGTGTTTATGATGGCTCAATACTTGTTGTCTGTTGTTGTCTGGTTGCTCTTTTTTGTTTTTATCGAGAAGCTTGGCGAGCGTCCTTTAGCAATTTCCAATATAGTACGAAGTTTCTACACAGTGCTTATTCTGCCTGCTCAAGCACTTGGCTCTGCCACAAATACTATGGTGAGCAACACAATTGGAGCTGGTAGGCAATCAGATGTTTTAAACCTTTTGGGACGAGTCACTAGAATTAGTTTGGCAATAACAGCTGTTATTATGCTTATGGTATTTCTGTTTCCACGTGCGCTAATACATATATACACAAACGACCCTGTGCTTATAGCCGAAACAATACCGCCCATGTATGTGCTACTTACATTGCTACCCATATTTAGTGTAGGTGCTGTGTTTTTCAATGCAGTATCGGGAACAGGTAATACACGAACTGCGTTGATGTTTGAGGTTTTAACACTCACTTTTTATCTGTCATATATGTGGTGGATTATTATTTATCTGCAATCATCGGTTGCTCTTTGTTGGACTTCGGAACATATATATTGGTTTTTCTTGATGTCATTTTCATTCCTCTATTTGAAGTATGGCAAATGGCAAAACAAAAAAATATGATTTATTGAATATATCTTCTACTTGTGTAATATCTATATTTGTAGATGAAATCGGTTATCTTTGTTTCTGATATAAATGCTATATAAAAAATTAAACCCTGTTTATTTGATACATTGTTGTATCTATTATAATGTATTTACTAGACGCGGGAAAAGCAAAGAGCAACAAGTGTAACTAGAAATTATTTTCTTATAATGAATTTTCTTTTGAAATGAAAACACCCAAAGAACTTATAGATAAGCTTAGAGAACAGCTTCACGAGCATAATTATAAATATTATATATTGTCTGAACCCGAAATTACTGACTTCGAGTTCGACTCATTGCTGAAGCAGTTGACAGAGCTTGAAAAGAAATATCCAGCGTATAATGATGCCAACTCGCCCACAAAACGTGTGGGAAGCGATATTAACAAAAGTTTTAGGCAAGTTCCTCATCGCTATCCGATGTTGTCGTTGCAAAATACTTATTCGCACGAAGAGGTTGCTGAGTTTTATAACCGAGTGAAGAAAGCATTGAACGATGACTTTGAGATAGTTTGTGAATTAAAATTTGATGGAACTTCCATTTCGCTTGTTTATGAGAATGGCCAATTGATACAAGCCCTTACTCGTGGCGATGGCAAACAGGGTGACGATGTGACGGATAATGTGCGAACTATAAGCAGTGTGCCATTGCTTTTGAGGGGCGACAATGTTCCACCTTATATAGAAGTGCGTGGCGAAATACTTTTGCCATGGAGCGTGTTTGATGATTTAAATAAGGTGCGAGAATTAGAGGGCGAAGCTCCGTTTGCCAATCCTCGTAATGCTGCTTCGGGCACACTCAAATTGTTAGACCCAAAGATTGTGGCTTCTCGTCGACTCGACTCTTATGTCTATTTTATGATGGGTGAAGATTTGCCTTCTGACTGTCATTTCGAAAACCTTAAAATTGCCAATAATTGGGGTTTAAAGGTGTCGAAAGCTTGCAAAAAGTGCACCACACTGCAAGAGGTATTTGAGTTTTTAGCATATTGGGATGTGAATCGAGTAAATTTACCCGTGGCAACTGATGGTGCTGTATTGAAAGTAAACTCTTTGCAGCAGCAAAAAAACTTGGGCTTCACCTCAAAGTTCCCTCGTTGGGCTATAGCTTATAAGTTTAGTGCTGAGCAAGCTATTTCTACTTTAGAATCGGTTGCTTATCAAGTAGGTCGTACGGGAGCAGTAACTCCTGTTGCAAACTTAACCCCTGTGTTGCTCTCTGGAACTATTGTGAGGCGAGCATCGCTCTATAACGAGGATGCGATAATGGCGCTTGACCTTCACATTGGTGATAAAGTATATGTTGAAAAAGGAGGGGAGATTATTCCTAAAATAACAGCTGTTGATAAAGATGCACGCGGTGGTGTGGGCGAAAAAGTTGTTTTCGCTTCAAACTGTCCAGCATGCAACACACCTCTTAAAAGAGATGAAGGTGAGGCTGCTCACTATTGCCCCAATAGTACCGGATGTCCACCACAAATAAAAGCACGTATAGAGCATTTTGTAGCGCGCAGAGCCATGGATATTACTATTGGGCCTGAGACTATTTCGTTGCTCTTCGACAACGACTTACTACATCATGCAGCAGATTTATATGATTTGACCTATGATAATCTTATCAACTTGGAGCGATGGGGCGAAACGAGTACAAATAATCTTTTAGAAAGTATTAGTGAATCAAAATCAATTGCATATGAACGTGTACTGTTTGCGCTAGGGATAAGGTTTGTGGGCGAAACAGTTGCCAACAAGCTGGCTCATGCATTTCCTAATATTGAGTTGCTAAAAACAGCAACTTTTGAACAGTTAATCACCGTTGATGAAATAGGGGAGAGAATAGCCCAAAGTGTTGTCGATTTCTTTAATAATGAAGCTCATCTTGATGTGGTGTATCGTTTGCAATCGCATGGCTTGCAGTTTGCTTTGAGTGAAGAAGTGCTCTCTTCTAAAACTGACAAGCTTGAAGGGAAATCAATTGTAATAAGTGGCGCATTTGCTATTCACTCAAGAGATGAGTATAAAGAGATGATTCTGCAACATGGAGGTAAAAATACTGGGTCTATCTCAAAGAAGACAGATTACATTCTTGCTGGCGACAGAATGGGTCCCGCTAAGTTGGAGAAAGCCCAAAAGTTGGGGGTGAAGATTATTGATGAGCAAGCTTTTTTAAAGCTGATTCAGTGAAATACGGTATTTCTGTTATGTAAGTCTATGTGATAGATATTCTTCTTTTGTTGTTGATAGCGTGTTGATTAGAACAATTTAGAGTAAATGTTTGTTATATATGTTCAAAGATTAATTAACTAACAATACGTTTTATGAAAAAAAGAAATTTATTTGGATCGATGCTAGTTTTTGCTTTTGCATCAATATTTGTATTTGCAGCTTGTACAAACAAAACCAAACAAGAAAAAGCTAAGGAAGACCTCCAAGAGGATATTTTAGAGATTAGGCAAGAGGTTGAAGAAGACATGAGAGACTTCAGAAATTATACTTATGCAGAAAAAGAGAAGTTTCTGTATGATGCTAATGAGGAGTTAAAAGATATCAATGAGGAGATTGATGAGATGAAAGCCGAGCTAGATAAAGCAGGCAGCAATATTTCAGCTGAAACTAGAGCTGCATACCAAAAAGGTATCGCAGAATTGGAGACATTGAGAGATAATTATAAAAAGAATGTAGATAAGGTTCAAAATAGCACTGAAGATACATGGGAGGAAGTTAAAAGAGACGTTAGCAACACATACGAGAAAACTAAGAATAGCATTAAAGATGCTTGGGAGGATGTGAAGCGTGGTGTAACTGAAGGAGTAAACAAAGCAAAAGAAAAACTTGACTAAGACGTTTAGTCTGTTTTAATATAAACTTGATTATAAAAGTTCTGGAGTAAATACTTCAGAACTTTTTTTGTTTTAACTTATCATGTGTCTTTATTTCCCGACTATTTATCATATTAATTTGCTGCGTATAAGTTTGTAGTTGAAGATAGGCTTTTTGCTAATATATAGTTTTACTTCTGATATCTGTTATTGAGAACACTGTCTTTAATGCTGTTGAAGGGTTGTTCCTGAGTTTGTTGAAGTACCGTGCCTCGTAGCAGAGTCGAAGAATGTGCATCCCTGAAAATGGTTACCCAAGATGAGTTAATGTTTTTTTGGATCTAATTAACAAATAAAAATTTTGTTTCGCAAGGTCAATTATTCTGTTCCCCCTCGCCAAGTCTTTGAAATGTGTCTGTTGTAAAAAAACCTTTCTTTCTGTTCTTATTGTTAAAGAGGAATATCTACTTGTTTATTTTAGCCTATTAATGAAAACAGCATATAAAAACGGTGTAAATTATCTTGAATTATTTTGTCTCTTTTACATTTCAGTGAAAAATGTAAAGAGATAGAACTAAAATGCCTCCGCTGGGACTATAATCGCGATTGGATGCCCAGCGCAGCCTACAAAAGTACTTCAGCAGCCAGAAAAATGGATCTGTAGGGTTTTTTAGCTATAAATGAACCAATTTATCGCTTTTGTAGACTCGGAAAGAGCTATATTCATCAATATACTAGCAAAAGACCCTCCGCTAAGTAAAAAATCTGGATTTTGGTCTCAGCGAAGCCTCGGCGACCTGTTTCTTCGTTGTTTTTCTGCTTTTGTAGGCTCTAGAGGTTATAACTTGTAGGATTTAGAGCAAAACGCAGCTTGTTTAAAGCTTAAGACTCATCAAGAGACCTTTAATAACTATCGGAAAGTTGTAAATTGTTTGAAAAGGTTGTAGCCTACGCTCAGTATTGATAAACTCCTCAATACTGATATAGTATTCGTTGCTGAAATACACTAATCACATTACATAAGTTTTGAACATGACTTTGTTTTGTACTGTTTATTGAACACAGCTGTTTTTTCAAAAGCTTCTATTAATAAAATTGTTTTTAATCAGACCATGCTTTTCGGATGACAGATGTGGGTAAAATAAATAAACAAATAAGCTATGTCATTACTTACAATTGTTTTGTGCGCTCTTGTTCCTTCAGTTGCAGTGTTTATGAAAACTGGATTGAGCGGAAAATTTATAATAA
>CAZIUT010000046.1:0-11350 GCA_964542545.1 uncultured Dysgonomonadaceae bacterium
ATTGCAGAGGGAGCCCCTGATACTTCTAAAATTGTGACTATAGAGATAGATGATGAAATGGAGAGCTTTATAAGAAAGTATTTTCATGAGTCAGAGTATGGACATAAAATAGAATTGAAAATTGGTGATGCGCTAGAACTAATGCATGATTATGAGGATAACTATTTTGATTTAATTTTTATTGATGCTAATAAAAGAGATTATTGTTCTTATTACAATATAGCTTTTGATAAGTTACGCAAGGGTGGTGTGATCTTAGCAGACAATACTTTGTGGAATGGAAAGGTGATTGACCCCAAGTTCCAAAATGATGATCAAACAAAGGGTGTTTTAAAGTTTAATAGTCTTATAAATGAGGATTCACGAATAGAGAAAGTGATTTTACCTATTCGTGATGGCTTAACAATAATACGTAAGAAATAAACAATTGACAATGGAATCTAATAGACTGCAAAAAATAAATCGTTTAATTTTGAAGGAGTTGAGCGATATCTTTTTACTCGAAACAAAGAAGATGCGTGGAGTGCTTATTTCAGTTACTCAAGTGCGTGTAACTCCTGATTTAGGAATTGCTCATGCATATTTGAGTTTTTTTCCTTCAGAAAAAGCTGATGAACTACTTGAAAATATAAATAGCAATATAAAAAGCATAAGATTTGATTTAGGTAAGCGCGTTGGACAACAGTTGCGTGTTATACCAAATCTTGCATTTCATTTAGACGACTCATTGGATTATTTAGACAATATCGACAACCTGTTGAAAGATTAATTTGTTTTGAATTTACCCATTTTCATAGCCAAGAGATACTTGTTTTCCAAGAAATCGCATAATGCTATAAATGTGATTTCGCTTGTGTCTGTTTGTGGAATAGCTGTTGCTACTATGGCTATGATTACCGCTTTGTCCGTATTCAATGGTTTTGGCGGCTTAGTTGAAACTACTTTTAGTGCATTTGACCCCGAGTTGAAAATAACAACTGTAAAAGGTAAAGTCTTTGATTATCAAACAGCCAATTTTGAAAAGGCTTTACAAAATTCAGACATCGATTTTATATCAGAGTCATTGGAGGATAATGTGTTATTTCGATATAATAATAGACAAGTTCCTGTTATACTTAAAGGGGTTTCCGAAGATTTTAAATATTTGACTCAGATGGATAAGTTGATTATCGATGGGTCTTTTAGACTAAGGGAAGACGTTGTTGATTATGCAACATTGGGTTCTGGATTAGCTTATACGCTTGGTGTTCGTCCTGGATATATCAATCCGATAGAAATTTTTGTTCCTAAGCGAAATGTTAAAGTTAATTTGGCCAATCCTTCTGCAGCTTTTGCACAAAGCAATGCTCAAATAGGTGGTGTGTTCAACTTGAACCAACCTCAGTTTGATGAACAAATGGCGATAGTTCCTATAGAGCTTGCAAGAGTATTGTTTCGATACACTAACGAAGTCTCATCACTTGATATTAAGTTAAAGGAAGGAGCGTCTGCTCAGAAAGTGGGTCAGACTATTGCTCAGCTAATTGGCAATGACTATTTAGTTGAAGACAGATTTGAGCAACAAAAGGAATCTTATCGCATGTTGCAGATTGAAAAATGGGTTACCTTTTTTATTCTATCATTTATTCTTATTATTGCTGCTTTCAATGTAGTTGGTCCGCTATCAATACTTATTATTGAGAAACGGAATGATATTAAAATACTTAAAAGTATGGGTGCAGCAGATGAAACCATTGCAAAAATATTTTTATTCGAAGGGTGGCTAATATCTTTTTCGGGTATAATAATTGGTGTTGTTTTAGGAGTTGCAATAAGCTTTTTACAGCAACACCTTGGACTTTTAAAGTTAGGTAATACTCCTGGAGCTTACTTAGTTGATGCTTATCCCGTAATTGTTAAAGCCACTGATGTGTTGCTCACCTTCATAATAGTTTGTGTTATATGTTTCTCAGCTATAATTTACCCTATACATAATTTGAAAAAACAGTTGTCGACTAAAGTCTTCAATTAAAGATTAAAAACGATACTTATCTCAGAATATATAAAACTAATAGAATGAATATTGCAGTAGTAGGAACAGGATATGTTGGATTAGTTTCAGGTGCATGTTTTGCTGAAATGGGATTGAATGTAACTTGTATTGATATAGATTCGAATAAAGTTGAAATGCTAAATAGAGGAGAAATTCCTATTTATGAGCCAGGATTGAAAAGTATTGTAACAAAGAACCATGAAGCTAATCGTCTTCATTTTACTACCGATTTACAATCTGTTATTAATGATGTTTCTATACTTTTTATTGCTGTTGGTACTCCTTCTGACGAAGAAGGAAATGCCGACTTAACCGCAGTATATTCTGTTGCCGAATCTATTGCAGAGCACATGCAAGACTATTTGTTAGTAGTCACTAAAAGCACAGTGCCTGTTGGCACAACAGCTAAAATTAAAAGATTAATAACTGAAAAACTTATAAATAGAAATTTAGGTCATTTAGAGTTTGATGTTGCTTCTAATCCCGAGTTTTTAAAGGAGGGCACTGCTGTTAATGATTTTATGAGTCCTGATAGAGTAGTAGTTGGAGTTGATAACGATAAATCTAAAGAGATTATGTCAAAACTCTATAGACCCTTTTTAATGAATAATTTTAGAGTCCTATTTATGGATATTCATTCCTCCGAAATGACAAAATATGCATCGAATGCTATGTTAGCAACCCGAATTAGTTTTATGAATGATATCGCAAATCTATGCGAGCTTGTTGGAGCTGATGTTTCAATGGTGAGACGAGGAGTTGGCAGTGACTCGCGTATTGGTAAGAGTTTTTTATATCCTGGAGCTGGATATGGTGGAAGTTGTTTCCCTAAAGATATTAAGGCGCTTATAAAGACAGCTAAGGATTATGGTTATCCCATGAGGATATTGCAGGCTGTTGAGAAGGTGAATAATCTTCAGAAAGAGGTCCTATTTCGTAAACTTCAGTTTTATTTCGACAGTGAAATTGAAGGTTTAACTGTGGCTGTTTGGGGTTTGTCTTTTAAACCAGGAACAAATGATATGCGTGATGCACCTTCAATAAATCTTGTAAATAAACTGCTTGAGCATGGTGTAAATGTGCGTGTTTATGATCCTGCTGCTATGGATGAAGCTAAGGTGTATTTTGGTGATAAGGTTGACTACGCTGCAGATATATATGATGCAGCAGATAATGCTCATGCAATAATATTGGTGACTGAATGGAAAGAATTTAGACTGCCTAATTGGAGTATTCTTGCTAAAATTATGCAAAAGAGAGTTGTCCTAGATGGTAGAAATATTTACAATGCTGATGAACTTTTATCTAATGGTTTTACTTATACTTGTATAGGAAGAGTTTAGTGTAAGTGGTATATTCAAAGTAAAGTCGTAAAGCAAACTTACTTCTCACCATCCTTTATCTCTTCGAACTCTACGTCTTCTGCGGCACTTATTTCGAATTCTTTTTTCTTGTAGTTTATTATGCGATCGTCTTGAGAAACTGGTTTTTCTGTAAATTGCTGGCTGTTGCTTTTTCTTTTCCTTCCTCCAAATACAAATCGTAAAACGTACAATATTGTTCTTAAACCAAATAGTAAGGATAGGAAGAGGAATATTCCAATAGTAAATATAATAAATCTGAGCATATACGATTCATTGTTTTTTAGATTATAATTTTCAAAGGTAATGAATACTTCAATCCCTACGTTTCAGTTACAATTATTTAACGGCCTTATTTTTTATTAATACAGAAGAGACTAAAGAAATTAAAATGTAAACTATAACCGTCAAAGCTAAACCCGTTATTTGCCAGGCCAAGACAAAGGCAATAGCGCATATAATTAGAATAAGTGGCTTCTCATTACCTTTAATTTGTATTTTTTTTAGTTTAAATGAGAACATCGGAATTTCAGACACCATTAACAGTGATAATGCTATAACTAAACCTAATGTCAAATATAGAATTACATTACTGTTTCTTGCAATTTCATGAATGCCATAAACGTAACTAATCCAAAATAATGCATTGGCGGGTGTTGGTAATCCGATAAAAGAACTGGTTTGTCTTTCATCAATATTAAACTTGGCGAGTCTGAGTGCTGAAAATACAGGAATTATAAAAGCTAAGTACGGAATGTACGGTTGAACTATAATAAAGAATTCGGAATAAAGGGTATTATCACGGAGTAAAATAAAGACAGCTATGGCTGGGGCAACTCCAAAACTTACTGCGTCTGCAAGAGAATCTAGCTGTTTTCCAATTTCGGATGGTGCATTCAATAACCTTGCAGCCATTCCGTCGAAGAAGTCAAATATAGCAGCAGCTATTACCCAAAACACAACCCATATAAAAGCACCCTCAAAAGCCATAACAATGGCAATACATCCAGAGAACAAGTTCATTGAGGTGATAATATTTGGTATATGTTTTCTCATTATATTATATTTAATGTCTTGCTTTTTTTTGGTAAATTAGCAATAAATGTTCTATTTGCTCTTACTTCATCTCCTATTTCCACTAAAATATCGCTATCTACTGGAAGATAGATATCCATTCTCGACCCAAATTTAATAAATCCTAGAGGATCTCCGATATAGCAAATTTGATCAGTTTTTACGTAAGTAACTATTCTTCTTGCTAAAGCACCTGCAATTTGGCTGCTAAGTATTTTATGCCCATCAGGTGTTTCTATAACAATAATTGATCGTTCATTTTCTGTGCTTGATTTTGGAAGGTATGCAGCCATAAATCTGCCGTTTTTATGCGACACATGTGTTATTTTACCTGTTACAGGTATCCAATTGGAATGGGCATTGAAAATAGTCATAAATATTGATATTTTAATGCATTCAGAATTTAAATGTTCTTTTTCAAAAACTTTTTCTAGAGCCACTATTTTACCGTCTGTTGGGGCATTCACACGACCCAACACCTCTCCAGAATAAACACGATTTGGAGAACGAAAAAAGTTTAGCAGAAAGAAAAATATCACTAAAGTGACGACAAAAATGAAATATGTGAAAATGTTTTTTGATAAAAAATAGAACATACCAAAGTTGATTATAAAACCAATTAGTAATGTATATGCCAATGTTCTTCGTCCTTCTTTATGAATTCTCATTTATTATAAATTAATGTGTGTATTGAGGATCTATAATTTAAGCCATTATTCCAGAAAGAATTAGCAGTTCCTTTTGTTTGCTACCCTCATGCTCATTTCCATCTTTATTAATTCTTTCTTTAATATATTTCTCCCATACTTCTTGCTTTAAGTATGGTACAATTATTGGGACTGCTTGTTGTATTTTTGTGTAAAAATAAGTTTCGCTTTTTATGTTAGGTGTTATTATATCTTCTTCTGTGTCAAGCATAACTACTAAATTAAGTAATATGCTTAAGACAAGAGTAGTACTTAATACTCCAAGAAATGAGCCCAGTATTTTATTTATAAAACTTAGATGAAGTGCTTTAAATAAAAGATGGACTTTTCTGCCTATAAACTTAATACAAAAAACGATGATAACAAATGCTAAAACATAAGAAAGTGCAGTTGCTATATTTGCAGGAATATTTACAGTGTCTAATAAAAAAGGCAAAACTATGTTGGCCGCCTTGCCTGCAAAGATGGCTCCAGCTAGTAGAGCAACAAGCCCTGCTAGTTGCATAATTAGTCCTTTTTGTATACCTCTTATAAAAGCTCCCAAAAGAACGAGTGTAATTATGATATCAAACCATCTCATTCTTCTATTTTTAAATTTACTTTATTAGCGCTTATTGTTTCATTAAGAAAAAATGATGCTAAGCTTTCGAATCTTTCAGTAGAGTCTGTTGTGCAATAAACTCTAGTTTCATCTTTAGAGCACAATAATTCTAATTTTCTATGTCTGCTTAGGTAATCTTTTAGAGATTTTGCAACATATTCTCCTTGAGAAATCAATTTTATAGACTTTGGTGTATACTGTTTTATTTTTTCTAGAAGCAAAGGATAATGTGTGCAACCCAGTATAATTGCGTCAATATATTTGTCTTTTGCAAGCACTTTTTCTATATGTTGTTTTACGAAATAATCTGCTCCTTGTTTATCATACTCTTTGTTTTCTACCAATGGTACCCACATTGGACAAGCTTCCGTAGTGATTTTAATTCCAGAGCAAAACTCCTCTATTTCTCTTTCATAAGATTTGGAGCTTATAGTTGCTGTGGTTCCTAAAACTGCAATATGTTTTGTGATTGTAATATTTGAAATGCTTTCTGCTGTTGGTCTTATAACTCCAAGCACTCTTTTTGTGGAATCTATTTGGGGTAAATCTATTTGCTGTATGCTTCGTAGTGCTCTAGCAGAGGCAGAGTTGCATGCAATTATTACGAGCTGACACCCTTGTGAAAAAAGCCACTTTACTGCTTGTAGTGTGAATTCGTAAATCAATTCATATGATCTACTCCCATATGGAGCTCTTGCATTATCCCCTAAATATAAATAGTCGTATTGGGGCATGAGTTTTTTTATCTCGGATAATACAGTTAATCCTCCGTATCCGGAATCAAACACACCAATTGGACCAGGTTTAAGGGCAGAATTGTTTTCTACCATTACTTAAAAACATTGTTTTATTTTACTCCTAACTTATATTTAACAAAAGGGTTAGCATCAACTGCATTTGGCGAAACAAAAACAATTCCAGAATCATCTAGGTCGTAGATTACCGTAAAGTTATGTTCGATACCAACTGCCTCTATTGCATTCTTTACTTTAGCTTTAATAGGTTCAAGTAGTAGTTGCTCATGTTCCTCGATATCTTTTTGAGCTAGCTTTGTAAAGTTTTGAATTCTGTTTTCTAAATCAGTTAACTCTTGCATTCTTCTTAATTTGATGCTTTCAGCTAGTCTTTCTTGATATGTAATAAAATCTGAATATTTTTTATTGTATTCGTTCTGCATTATTTGCAGCTCCTGCTTGTAGTTTTCGTTTAAAGTACTTAGTCTTTCTGTTGCAGAAACCTTGTCAGGTAATGAGTTAAGAATCTCAAGTGTATTTACAAAAGCAATATTATTTTGTCCATCAATAGTGCTTCCACATATAATTGATGACAACACGAGCAATGTTATAAATATTCTTTTTTTCATAATCTAGGTGTATGTTATATGTAATTATTAATCTCCAAAAGGTTGATATATATTATGTTACTCTTGTGTTGGGTGGCATTTGCTATTTTTCAATTTCAAACGCCACCTCTTTTCAAGGTAAGATTACATATATATATATAGTTATGCCTCTTGGTTGCTAAAATTTATTATAATGTTTTTCTTACTTCCACTTCTTCATAAGATTCAACTGTATCACCTACTTTTATATCATTAAAGTTTTTAATATTCAAACCACATTCGTATCCTGTAGATACTTCTCTAACATCTTCTTTAAATCGTTTTAGAGACTCAAGTTCACCAGTGTAAATGACAATACCATCACGTATCAATCTTACTTTGTTTGAACGCTTTACTTTTCCATCGCGTACAATACAACCAGCAATCGTTCCAACTTTTGTAATCTTAAACGTTTCAAGCACTTCAATATTTGCAGTGATTTCTTCTTTAATTTCAGGTGATAACATTCCTTCCATAGCTGCAGTTACCTCTTCTATTGCATCGTAGATAACAGAATATAAGCGTATATCAATACCATGTTTTTCTGCTTCCTTACGTGCAGTGAGTGAGGGTCTTACTTGGAATCCTATTATAATACCATCTGAGGCTGTAGCAAGTGTTATATCAGACTCTGAAATCTGACCTACAGCTTTATGGATGATGTTTACTTGTATTTCTGGAGTTGATAATTGGATTAATGAATCGGATAGTGCTTCAACCGAACCGTCCACATCTCCTTTTACTATAATGTTGAGTTCTTGGAAATTGCCTATTGCAATACGACGTCCAATATCATCAAGTGTAAGTATTTTTTGTGTGCGAATTGATTGTTCTCTTTGTAGCTGTTCACGCTTATTAGCAATAGAGCGTGCTTCTTGTTCGCTCTCTAAAACATGAAATTTGTCTCCAGCTTGTGGTGCTCCATTCAATCCTAATATTAATGCTGGTTGAGCTGGGCCTGCTTCCTCAATATTTTGATTACGCTCGTTGAACATCGCTTTTATTCGTCCAAAATAAGCACCTGCTAAGATAATATCTCCAGATTTTAATGTTCCATTTTCCACAAGTACTGTAGATACATATCCACGTCCTTTGTCAAGCGAAGACTCCACTACAGATCCAAATGCTGTTCTATCAGGATTAGCTTTTAATTCAAGCATTTCAGCTTCCAATAAAACTTTTTCTAATAACTCAGCTACCCCTTGTCCATGTTTAGCAGAAATATCATGAGATTGGTATTTGCCACCCCAGTCTTCTACTAAGTAGTTCATTTGAGCTAGCTCTTCTTTTACCTTTTCAGGGTTAGCACCTGGTTTATCAATTTTATTAATTGCAAAAACTATAGGAACACCTGCGGCAGTTGCGTGATTAATTGCTTCAATTGTTTGAGGCATCACGTTATCGTCTGCAGCTACAATGATAATTGCAACGTCTGTTACTTTAGCACCACGTGCACGCATAGCTGTAAAAGCTTCGTGACCGGGTGTGTCTAGGAATGTTATTTTCTTGCCGCTTTCTAGTTTCACGTGATATGCACCAATGTGTTGTGTTATTCCACCCGCTTCTCCAGCAATAACATTTGTTTTACGAATACTATCTAGCAGCGATGTTTTACCATGGTCAACATGGCCCATTACAGTTACAATAGGTGGACGATCTACTAGGTCTTTCACATCGTCATCTTCTTGTGTAATTGCTTCAACAACGTCGGCACTTACATATTCGGTTTTAAAACCAAATTCTTCAACAACAATATTAATTGTTTCAGCATCTAGCCTTTGGTTTATAGCAACCATTACACCAATGCTCATACATGTAGATATAACATCTGTTACAGGAACATCCATCATGTTGGCTAAGTCATTAGCGGTTACAAACTCAGTTAGCTGAAGTATGCGACTTTCTCTTTCTTGCTCTTTTATTTCAGCCTGTTGTCTTTGTATTACGGCTTCTCGTTTATCGCGACGATGTCTTGCTCCACCTCTACCACCTGATTTTCTTTGTGTAAGTCTGGCTAATGTTTCTTTTATTTGTTTTTGAACATCCTCTTCACTAACCTCTTTTTTGATAGATTTCTTTAATACAGGTCTTCTTCTTCTTGTGGTTGCTTTAGTAGTAGTGTCTGCACTCTTTTCTACATTTACTTTCCCTTTTCTTATGCGCTTACGTTTCTTTTTAGTGCTATCATCAGCGTCGTCAGAGGCTTTTTTCTCATTGATGCTCTCTTTCTTAAGCTCTTTAATAGTTTCTTCTTTAACTCGTTTAGGGCTTAGTTTACCTTCTCTTTCAAGTCTCTCTTTTTTACGTTGAGCTCTTGATTTACGAGCTGGGCGTGTTTTTTCGTTTATTGAATCAAGGTCTATACTTCCCTTAACTACAATATTTGTTTCTATTTTAGTATCATTAAGTCTGAAAAGGTTCTTGTCTTCTTCATCTGATTTATCAGCTTTGCTAGTAGTTTCAGATATTTCAGCCTCTTTTGCTTTTTTCTCCTCGGCTTTCTTTTCCTCGGCTTTTGTTTCCTTAGCTTCTTCTGCTTTTTTAAGCTTCTTAGTTTCCTCTGCTTTTTTGATACTTGGTTTCTCTACTTTAGGAGTGCTTTTTGTTTTTTCTTGTGACACTATTTTCTCTTCAGTTTCTTTTGCTTTTTTAGTCACCTCTTTTTTAGGAGTAGCTTCTGCACTAATATTTTCTGTAGGCAATTCTTCTTCCACTTTTGGCAGTGGTTTAGGCTCTTCTTCTTTAGGAGTTGTTTGAACTTTTGGCTCTACTTTTACCTTTTCAAGTTTTTCTACAGCTGGTGGAGTTTCTTTTTCAACAACTTCAACTTCTTCTTTCTCCACAACTTTTTCTTCAAGTTTAGGGTCAGTGATTTCAGGTGACTTCTCCTCTTTCTTTTTCTTTGGTTTTGCATCCAAATTGTCAAGATCGATGTTTCCCACAATTTTTAATTGTGGTTTTCTGTCATCGGTTAAGTTAGTAGTTGGGGCACCCTCTTTTTCCTCACTTTGTTTCTCTTCTTCTCCTGGGATATCGTATCCTTCAATTGCTACAGTTTCTTTTTTATCTTTGTTAAGTTGTTTTTCTCTTTGTTCCTCTACAGTTTTCTTTATCTTCTTATCCTTACCAAATTCAATATTAAGCATTTCATAATGCTCATCATTAATTTTAGTGTTTGGATTAGCTATAACCTGAACTCCTTTTTTATCAAGGAATTCAACTAAACTGCTGATACCAACATTTAACTCTTTAGAAACTTTAATTAATCGTATAGACATATATTATTATAACCTTTTCTCTAATTTAATTGATTGCGAGGTGTTTTACCCAGTTTTCTTCTGCTTTTATTCAGATGTTAGCTATTTTACTTCTCATCTTCAAATTCAGATCTTAATATTTTAAGAATTTCGTCAACAGTTACTTCTTCCAGATCAGCCTCTTTAATAAGGCGTGTTCTATCAGTTGCAAGAACATTTCTAGCAGTTGAGCAACCTATTTTCTTCAGCTGGTCAATAACCCAGTCATCTATTTCGTCTCTAAATTCATCCAAATAGATATCCTCTTCATTTACCTCATCTATATCACGGAATACTTCAATAGTATATCCTGTTAGCATAGATGCTAATTTTATATTGGCGCCACCTTTACCAATAGCGAGAGATACCTCTTCAGGATGCAAGAAAACCTCAGCTCGGTGCTCCTCTTCTTTAATGATAATTGAATTTACCTTTGCAGGGCTCAACGATCTTTGTATATATAAGTTTGTGTTTGCTGTATAATTGATAACATCGATATTTTCGTTTCTTAACTCACGAACTATACCATGAATTCTAAATCCTTTCATGCCAACACATGCTCCAACTGGGTCTATTCTATCATCATAAGCTTCAACTGCAACTTTAGCTCTTTCACCCGGAATGCGTGCGATTCCTTTTATAGTTATTAAACCATCATTTATTTCAGGTATTTCCATTTCAAACAAACGTTCTAGAAATACTGGAGATGTACGCGATAAAATAATCTTTGGATTATTGTTTTTGTTTTCTACTCTAGCCACAACAGCTCTAACATGTTCGCCTTTTCTGAAAAAGTCGCGAGGAATTTGTTCAGTTTTTGGTAAAATGAGCTCATTATGGTCGTCGTCCAACAAAAGTAACTCTTTTTTCCATATTTGATAAACTTCTCCCGAAACAA